>NZ_JBMVJB010000026.1:0-36353 GCF_049893425.1 Streptococcus sp. VTCC 12886
TACACCTTATGCTGCACGATGTCGTGCAGCGTAAGAAATTTTATACACTAGTGTTACAAAAATGCTTGACTAGGTCAGTATCGGTTGAGAATAGTATAGCTGAGTGAGCAGATAAAAAAGCTATATTGAGGAGATGGGAAGGTCTGAATCAATATACACTGAATAGATGGTTAGGTGAAATGAGAGGTAATAAGCAGTATTAATCTGAAAGGCTTTGAGGAGATTTTAAGATGGAAGCAGAGGGCGGTAAAATAAAGAGAATCATGATATAATATAAAATGGTTATATTTCTATGATTGATTTTTCTTTTCAAGATTAAGGAAACGAAAATGTACTATAGAACAAAAACTAATTCAAAAGGAGTTACTCGATACGAAGTTGTGGATAAATATAAGGATCCACTAACTGGCAAGTGGAAGACAGCTGTTGTAAGTTATCATAAAAACACGAGTCGCGCTCGAAAACAAGCAGAACGCGAGCTCGAAGATAAAATTGAGAGATTAGTTAATGGCAGTGAAGCTCAATTTAATCCCCAGTTGATAAGAACTTTCGGAGAGTTAAAGATGAGTTGGCTAGAAACCTTGTCAGTATCAGTAAAACCTCAGACAGTAAAAAGAGAGGCTTTTGTGATAGAACGTCTTGGTGAAATTATTGGTGTTGATTATTTACTCGAACGTTTAACACCGTTATTGTTGAAAAAGTGTTTGACTACCTATATGGAGAAATATAATGCGTCACAATCTACTATGATACATATAAAAAGCACTTGTAACAAAATTTTTAACCATGGTGTTCTTTATAATGTTATTCAGTTCTCACCAATGTCTGTAATAAAGCTAGAAACGTCCCTTGAGAAAAAGCGTGAAACAAAGAAAAAACGAGAAGCAAAGTTTTTAGAAATTCATGAAATTAGAGCTTTCTTTGAAACACTAAGTCAAAGAAGAAACCCGAATTACTATGACTTGGTTATAGTTTTACTATTTTTAGGACTGCGATTCGGGGAAGCTGCTTTTACAAAGGAAGATTTTGATGCTGAGAGAGGTATACTACATATTGCTAAGGCTTTGCAATATCATGATTTGAAAGTTTCAGAATTCTACTTTGATGAAACTAAAACAATAAATGCTGATCGAGATGTTGCTTTACCTAAAGTGGCTTGTGATGCTATATTAAGAACTATACAACGAAGTGAAGACTTTGACCGCTATGCGATTGAAAATCCTTGCGAAGCATTTACATTCTCTGAGAGTGTTTTTTAGAACAGAATACGGTTCACCAATAACTTCGCATTCTTTCAGAGAAGTGCTTGCTCGTGTTGAAACTGATCTTATTAAAAACTGCGAAGACAGATACGGTTTCAAATGGACAAAGTATGTAACCCCTCAATCCTTTAGGCATATGCATATTACCTATTTAAAAGGTGAGGGGATGAAAGTTGCTATAAAAATTATGGAACGTGTTGGGCATGCCAATTATGAAACAACTATGTTGTATACTCATAGTCAAGGAATATCTCAAAATCAAACAATTAAAGCCTTAGATAAATTTATTGATAGGAATAATTTTAGATTTGAAGCATTAAAATCTTGGTCTAGCAAATATTCCAAAATCTTAAATGATGAAATAGAAAATAATCTTGATTCAAAAATAATTGAATTTTCTTTAGATGTTTTTAGAGACAAACTTGGTCTAAAATCAACTTATACACCTAGGCATATAACTGCAAAAATAATTCCTAAGCTTAAGAAAGATTTATCAAAATATTACAAGTCATTTGATATTTCTTATTTAAGAGAAGGGAAGCAAAAGGTTGTTGGTTATAGGTTAACTTGGTGAATAAAAAATCTTGGTGCCTGTTTGGTGCCTAATAAAAAATAGACAGGTTTTTTAAACAAAAAATCTTGCTACGAAAGGAATGATACACTCATGGCAATTATTCAATGGTTCCCGGGCCATATGTCAAAAGCTCGCAGGCAGGTGCAGGAGAACATCAAGCACGTTGATTTCGTGACTATTTTGGTCGATGCCCGCTTGCCCCTATCCAGCCAAAATCCTATGCTGACCAAGATTGTTGGCGAGAAGCCCAAGCTCATGATTCTAAACAAGGCCGATTTAGCAGACCCTGTTCGTACCAAAGAATGGCAGAGCTACTTTGAAGAACAGGGCATCCGTACCCTTGCCATCAACTCAAAAGAGCAAGCGACGGTGAAAAAGGTGACCGACGCAGCCAAGAGTTTGATGAAAGACAAGATTGAACGCCTCCGAGAAAGAGGAATTCAAAAAGAAACCCTGCGTACCATGATTATCGGTATTCCAAACGCTGGAAAGTCCACCCTAATGAACCGTCTGGCTGGTAAGAAAATCGCCGTTGTCGGCAACAAACCAGGTGTGACGAAAGGTCAACAGTGGCTCAAGTCCAATAAAGATCTTGAAATCCTTGATACACCAGGTATTCTCTGGCCTAAGTTTGAGGACCAGCAAGTTGGACTTAAGTTGGCTCTGACAGGAGCCATTAAGGATCAGCTCTTGCCTATGGATGAAGTAACTATTTTTGGTTTGGACTATTTCAAGGCCAACTACCCAGAACGTCTACAAGAGCGGTTCAAGGGCATGGATTTGGAGCAGGAAACGCCTGAACTCATCATGGACTGGACCAAGAAATTGGGCTTCCGTGATGATTATGACCGTTTTTACAACCTCTTTGTCAAGGACGTTCGAGATGGGCGTTTGGGAACCTATACATTAGACAGGGTGAGTGACTTAGATGGCAACGATTAAGGAAGTGACTGCTCTGCTGGCTCAGGTAGACAATCTAGACAGCCCTGTCTGGGCGGACTTAGCTCAGGATGATCGAACAGGGATCCAGGCTGCCATCAAGAAACGCCAAAAGGAGTTGGAAAAAGAAGCAGCAGAAGACGCTCGCTTAGAAGCTATGCTATGTTACGAAAAAGCCCTTTATGAAAATGGGGTGGAGTTAATCGCTGGCATCGATGAAGTCGGCCGGGGGCCTCTAGCAGGTCCTGTGGTGGCAGCGGCGGTTATCTTGCCCAAGGGCTGCAAAATCCGCTACCTCAACGACTCCAAGAAAATCCCCAAGTCCAAGCACGAGGCAATTTACAATGAAATAATTGAGCATGCTGTAGCAGTCGGTGTAGGCGTCAAAGATGCAGCTGTCATCGACCAGGTCAACATCTACGAGGCGACCAAGTTAGCTATGCTGGAGGCTTTGGGGCAGTTGGTCCAAGAACCTGAACACCTTTTGATAGATGCTATGAAGTTGGATACGCCCATACCGCAAACTTCTATCATCAAGGGAGATGCCAATAGCCTGTCTATCGCAGCTGCCTCTATCGTGGCCAAGGTGACGCGGGACAAGATAATGGCGGACTATGACAAGGAGTTTGCTGGCTACGGCTTCGCCAAGAATGCTGGTTATGGAACGTCAGAGCATTTGGAAGGTTTGAACAAGCTAGGCATCACGCCAATTCACCGTAAGACCTTTGAGCCGATTAAGTCTATGGTGCCTGGGGTGGACTAGTCTTGACAGTCTTTTTCTGGTTATTTTTAGCGGCTATCGGTTTGTTTGCTCTCATCTATTTCTGGGAACGGCGGTCGATTTTTATCTCACTGTTTGCCTTGAACATCCCCGTCTGGGCCTTGGCATGGATTATCTCAACAGGCATTCTCGAAAACAATGAAATCTTGCGCTTGCTGGCTCTAGCAGTGGCTATGGTGCTCTTTTTAGCCTTGTTAAGTGGTCCATTTGTCTTGATTTTCACACTTTATCTAAATGGTTTTCAGATTTTGAAGAGAGAAGGGGTTCACTTACATAATTTCCTATCCATGGGACTGGCGGTTGCCCTGACTTTCTATCTTTTCATCGCTCCCTTTGTGGTTCAATCCCTTTCAGACATCAGCTTTTTCAATATGGTGTTCATCTACGTTGGTTTTTTGGTGTCCTATGCCATTATCATCAGCATGCTCTATACCACGTCTAGCTTTGTCAATTTGGTGAATCTCTTCCCAGGCAAGCTTGATTATGTGGTGGTCTTAGGTGCTGGCTTGATTGGTGACCAGGTGACGCCACTTTTGGCTTCGCGGATTGACAAAGGCATAGCGATTTATCAGAAGCAACCTGGCTGTAAGCTCATCATGTCAGGCGGACAGGGTCCTGATGAAATCATAGCAGAAGGACAGGCTATGGCTAATTATGCCTTGGAGAAAGGTGTGCCTGCTGAAGACATTCTCATCGAAAACCAATCAACCAACACAGAAGAAAATTTGAAGTTCTCCTTTGCTTTGATGAAATCAGGCAGTCGATTTGCCCTTGTCACCAATTACTATCATGTTTTTAGAGCTCTGTTATTGGCCCGGAAACTGAAAATCAAATGTATCGGCTATGGAGCTAGGACGAAGTTTTATTTCAGTCTCAATGCCTTTATTCGTGAGTTTGTTGGCTATCTGGTCATGACGAAAAAGGCACATTTGCTGTTTCTTGGAATTGTTTCAGCTATCTATTTTCTTGGAATGATTATCAGTTTGATGTAATAAAAACAGCCTCTAGAATGCACTAGAAGCTGTTTTCTTATAACATAAAGTAGACGATGGCGATATATTGCAGTGCCGAAGCTAGTAGGATAAAGAGATGCCAAATCATATGGAAATAGGGCTTTTTCTTGGCGTAGAAGAGGGCTCCAATAGTATAAGATAAACCACCAGCTAGCATCAGAATTCCGAAAACAAGTCCAGTCTTTTGAAGAATGGCTGGCAAGATAAAGAGAACCAACCAGCCCATAAAGAGATAGAGAAAGAGGCTGAATTTTTCATTGATTTTTTTGGCAAATATTTTGTAGAGAATACCAAAAATAGTTAATCCCCACTGCAAACCAACAATTAGATACCCCAACCAACCACCGACCAAGGATAGGGCAACAGGTGTGTAACTTCCAGCGATAGCAATGTAAATCATACTGTGGTCGATGATACGCAGGATGTATTTGTGGATCGACCCGTAGGGCATGGAGTGATAGATGGAAGAGGATAAGAACATGAGAAAGAGGCTGATGACAAAGATAGACATGCCAACTACCGCTGTCACATTATAATCTTGAAAGGAATGAATAGCTGTAACAGGAAGCAAAGCAAGCATCAATAGAGCTCCAACCGCATGTGTGACACTGTTAGCAACTTCTTCACCAAAGGAAAGTTGTAGGCTTAATTTCAAACTAGGATTCATGTTGGCTCCTTTCTAAATCAACTGTGAGCTGACGGGTTTTATAATAAAGTTTGACGGACTGACAAGCAAATCGGATAATATCAGGTGTTTTTTCGTTCTCTTTATCCCTCATACAATCTACAAAATGATTGTATAGGCTTTCTGAATCACTAGAATTGAGTAACAAGTTTAAGGTTTGACTAATTTCTTGAATAGAAAAGACATTTTTTAATATGGTCAAGGCTATCAACCGTGCCACCTGGTGTTTCTGATATTTTTTCTTAATTGGTTTTTCAATCTGTTTGTGTTTAACGTAGTTATTGATCATTGCAGCTGTTAATACTCTTCGAAAATCAACATTATCCGTTGTCAACTTGCCTTGATGAACCCCAGTTCTGTCATCGGCTTCGTTTCCTAGGCTACTATTGATTTTCATTGAATATAAACAATTCTGTTCAAGACTTTCCTGAGAATTGACTACTTGATTTACATACAGCAGGACTTGGTCCAAATACAAATCTAAATCTAAATCAGGTAATTCATGCCAGTATGGGATAGTTTGTTTCATAATTATTTACTTCCTATTATCTAGTATTCATAACTAGATTGTAAGACAATCCTTTTCTATTGTCAAGAAAAAAGTATCTGCATTCGGAAATGACAGATACTTTTTTCTTATTTTGGTACAACAATTTTTTCTGGTAAGGCCATTTTGTAAAGTGAATAAGCGCCATCCAAATTTTTCACGGTGAATCCCATTTCTTTCAAAAGCCGTTCGGCAATGTAAGAACGAAGTCCGCTGTGACAGCTGACGATGTATTCTTTTGCAGGGTCCAACTCATCAATTCGATCACGTAGTTGATCCAGGGGGATATGAAGAAAGTCCATGAATTGTCCACTTGGAAGCTCTGCTGGATTACGAACATCCAGCAAGATTTTTCCAGCAGCGAGCTCTTCCTCTAACTGGTGCCATTGGATGTTTTGGCTAATTCCTTCAGCGATATTCATGGCAGCATATCCAATCATATTGACAGGGTCTTTGGCTGAGCCAAATGGCGGAGCATAAGTCAATTCTAATTCTGGCAAATCAAAAATTGTTAAACCAGCTTTGATGGCTGTGGCCAGTACATCGATTCGCTTGTCAATCCCTTTTTTTCCAACAGCTTGAGCACCAAAGATTTTACCATCAGTTGGTGAGAAAATGAGTTTTAGAACAATTTCTGTTGCACCAGGATAGTAATTAGCATGGTCTTTACCTGTTGTATGTACAACGGCATGTTTGTAACCTAATGCTTGTACAGCACGTTCGCTTAATCCTGTTGAAGCAGCAGCAAGGTCAAAGACCTTAACGATTGCAGTTCCGATTGAACCTCTATTCTTGCGAGGGAGACCTGTAATGACATCGGCCACTTGTCGCCCTTGACGGTTTGCAGGTGAAGCTAATGAAATTAAGGTATCCTGACCAGTTATTTCTTGTTTGACGATGATCGCGTCTCCAACAGCATAGATATGTTTTTGACTAGTTTGATAGTTCTGATCAACTAGTATGCCCCCTCGAAGACCTAGTTCGATTCCTGCTTGTCTTGCTAATTCACTATCTGGTGCAACACCGACTGAAAGAATTGTAATATCTGAAGCTAAGGTTTGACCATTAGACAGTTCTAATATTTGTCCCTTATCATGAAAAGCGGTAACAGATTGACCTGTTATCACATGTACGCCTTTTTCACTTAACTCTGTCTCAATGTACCGAGCCATTTCCAAATCAAAAGTTGGTAAGACATGAGGAGCTTGCTCAACTAGAGTGACTGTCAGTCCTTTTAGGGCCAAGTTTTCAGCCATCTCTAAACCGATAAAACCAGCACCAATTACAACTGCCTTTCCTGAATTTATTTGTTCTAATTTTGCCATAATCTTATCTAAGTCAGGTACATTCCGCAAGGTAAAAAGATTTTCAGCTTCAGTAATCCCTTTTAGTGGCGGGATGACAGGCTTAGCTCCCGGTGACAAAATGAGTTTATCATAGGATTCCATGATTTCACCATTAGGTGTTTGAACGGTAACTGTTTGAAGGTCAGGGTTGATGTTGACCACCTCGTGGTAGGGGCGGACATCTAAGTTAAATCTATTTCGTAAACTTTCTGGCGTTTGAAGTAATAAGCTATCGTGCTCAGCTATTTCTCCAGAGATATAATAGGGTAGACCACAGTTGGCAAAGGAGACAAAAGGCCCTTTTTCAAAAACGATGATTTCTGCATCTTCCATGAGACGACGAAGACGTGTGGCAGCGGACATTCCACCTGCAACACCACCTACAATAATGACTTTCATTTCTTTCCTCCTTTAATTGGTCCATTCCATGCATTCATACCACCCTGAATGTTAGTTGCTTGATAGCCTTGTTCCTTGAGAAAATCTGTCGCACGCTGACTGCGCATGCCTGATTGACAGATGATAACATAATGTGTTTCTTTATTACCTTTGAAAGAATCAAGTTGGCTTAATGGCATATTTTTCGCCTGTGGTATATGACCATTGATAAATTCGTCCTCTTCACGAACGTCAAGTAAAATGGTGTTATTCTCTGTTAGTGTTTGCTCTAAGGCAGAAATTGGAATGCCCTCTCCTGTTGAAAACATTCCTGAAAAAATTTGTTTAAACATATCTACTCCTTTTCTACTCCTTTTTCATACCCCGTAGGGTATATAAAATATAACAATTATATCAGTAGGTGTCAAGTATTATAATTGACATTTTGTAAAACTAACTGTACCATAGTTAGTATGAAAACAGAAAAAAAGAACATGATAAATCGTCTAAAACGAGCAGAAGGTCAACTTCGTGGTATCCAAAAAATGATTGATGAGGAGCAAGAATGTATTGATATCGTGACTCAATTGAGCGCTGTCCGTTCAAGTATTAATAGTATCATGGGGTTAGTGATTGCCCAAAAAGTACAAGCTTGTATTGAGCATCCATCTGATAATCCTGAAGAACAGGAAGCTCGGTTACAAGAAGCAATCAACTTGATTGTTAAAAAATAGGGGGGTAGGGTATGAAAACTGAGAGAGAAAAAATGGTTGCTGGCCAATTTTACATTGCAGCGGATCCAGAATTAAGACATATGAGGAAAACCGCCCGTCAACAGATGCAAGTCTTTAATAATGAACTCGATGGAGCTAAACGATCGGAGATTTTGAAGACTTTATTTGGAAAGACTGGCAATCGCATTTATATGGAACCTAATTTCTATTGTGATTACGGAAGCAACATTCATGTCGGAGAGGATTTCTATGCTAATTTCAACTGTACTATGCTTGATGTCTGTCCGATACGAATTGGGAAAAATGCTATGCTCGGTCCCAATGTGCAACTGCTGACTCCTTTACATCCCTTGGACCCTGTCGAACGCAATTCTGGCTTGGAATATGGCGCGCCTATTACCATTGGTGATAATTTCTGGGCTGGTGGTGGTGTGACAATCTTACCAGGCGTGACCTTGGGCAACAATGTCGTTGTCGGTGCAGGTAGTGTTGTTACTAAATCTTTTGGCGATAATGTCGTGTTGGCTGGTAATCCTGCGCGTGTTATCAAAGAAATACCTCATCACTAATTCTCCCTTTGGGAGATTTTTTCTTTCCCTTGCGAATAGTATAAGTGAGGTGAAGAAAATGAATAATTTTGAATTGTTTAAATGGAAAAAAGCAGGCTTGTCCAATCTTAATATTAATAAAGTTTTGGCCTATCAAGAAAAACAAGGTAAAAAATTAACTTTACGGAATGTCGCTGTAGTATCTGAATGTAAAAATCCAATTCTTTTCATGGAAAATTATAAGAATTTAGATACTAAGGCTTGCCGGGAGGAATTTAATAAGTATCCATCTTTTTCAATTTTGGATGATATTTATCCCACAGCTTTAAAACAAATTTATAATCCACCAGTTCTCTTATTTTATCAAGGTGATCTTGAATTACTTGAAAAATCAAAATTGGCAGTGGTAGGTACACGCAATGCCAGTGAAAATGGCATTCAATCTGTTCAGAAAATTATCAAAGAACTCAATAATCGCTTTGTCATTGTGAGTGGTATGGCCAGGGGGATTGATACGGTAGCTCATATTGCGAGTTTGAAAAATGGCGGACAAACCATTGCAGTTATTGGAACAGGATTAGATAAGGTATATCCTAAGGAAAACAAGGAGTTACAACACTATATCGGAAAACATCAATTAGTGCTAACAGAGTATGAACCAAATGCCCAGCCTTTAAAATACCATTTCCCCGAACGAAACCGCATTATTGCCGGATTGGCTGAAGGTCTGGTGGTCTGTGAGGCAAAAATACGGTCTGGTAGCTTGATTACTTGCGAACGTGCCTTGGAAGAAGGAAGAGAAGTTTATGCCATTCCTGGTTCTATTGTGGATGGAAAATCAGATGGCTGTCATCATTTGATACAGGAAGGGGCAAAGTGCATTACATCAGGCTTGGACATCCTTTCAGACTATCTATTTTAAAACAAGTTTTCCTATAGGAAAATAAAAATCTTGACACTAACTAAAAAATAGTATATTCTTTGTGAGATTAACAATATCAGTAAGGTAAAAGAATGGCTAAAAAAACAGTTAGTAAGAAAAAATCAACAACCAAGAAAAATCTTGTGATTGTGGAGTCGCCTGCTAAGGCGAAAACAATTGAAAAGTATCTTGGGAAAAATTATAAGGTTGTTGCTTCAGTAGGACATATTCGTGATTTGAAAAAATCGAGTATGTCTATTGACTTTGACAATAATTATGAACCTGAATATATAAATATTCGGGGAAAAGGTCCACTGATCAATTCATTGAAAAAAGAAGCAAAAAATGCCAAACAAGTTTTTTTAGCGAGTGACCCGGACCGTGAAGGGGAGGCTATTTCTTGGCATTTGGCTCACATATTGGGCTTGGATGAAAAAGACAAAAACCGTGTTGTCTTCAATGAAATCACAAAAGATGCCGTTAAAAATGCCTTTCAAGAACCGCGTGCTATCAATTTAGATTTAGTAAATGCCCAACAAGCGCGTCGCGTTTTGGACCGAATTGTCGGCTACTCTATTTCTCCCATTCTATGGAAGAAGGTTAAGAAAGGTTTGTCTGCTGGACGTGTCCAATCAGTTGCTCTCAAGCTCATTATTGACCGCGAAAATGAAATTAGAAATTTCAAGCCAGAAGAATACTGGACAATTGACGGAACTTTTAAAAAGGGCAGTAAGAAGTTTCAGGCTTCTTTTTATGGCTTAGATGGTAAGAAGGTCAAAATTGAAACCAACGACCAAGTTAAGGAAATACTTGCTCGTCTGGATGGAAATGACTTCCTTGTCGAGCAGGTTGAACGCAAAGAACGCAAACGAAATGCGCCTTTGCCATACACAACATCCACCATGCAGATGGATGCGGCCAATAAAATCAACTTCCGTACTCGTAAAACCATGATGGTTGCGCAACAATTATACGAAGGGGTAAGTCTTGGTACAGGCGGTACACAAGGTTTGATTACCTATATGCGTACGGATTCAACTCGTATCAGTCCTGTTGCTCAGGCGCAAGCTGCTGAATTTATTACTGAGCGCTTTGGTTCTAAGTATTCAAAACATAGCAATAAAGTCAAAAATGCTAGTGGTGCACAAGATGCCCACGAAGCTATTCGTCCATCAAATGTAAACCTAACACCAGAGTCGATTGCTAAGTACTTGGACAAAGATCAATTACGACTTTATACTCTTATTTGGAATCGTTTTGTTGCTAGTCAGATGGCTGCGGCAGTCTTTGATACCATGAGTGTCCGTTTGGGACAAAATGGCGTTATCTTCGCTGCTAATGGCAGTCAAATCAAGTTTGATGGTTACATGGCTGTTTATAATGATGCTGATAAAAATAAAATGTTACCAGAAATGTCGGAGGGAGACACTGTTGTTAGAACAGCTACAACTCCTGAGCAACATTTCACTCAGCCACCAGCTCGTTATTCAGAAGCCACTTTGATTAAAACCTTGGAAGAAAATGGAGTAGGTCGTCCCTCAACTTATGCACCAACGATTGAAACCATTCAAAAACGGTATTATGTCAAGCTTGCTGCGAAACGATTTGAACCGACAGAGTTGGGTGAAATCGTAAATAAACTGATTGTTGAATTCTTCCCTGATATTGTCAATGTCAAATTTACAGCAGAAATGGAACAAAAATTGGATGATGTAGAAATCGGGAAAGAGCAGTGGCAGAAGGTCATTGACAGTTTCTATCAGCCATTCAAGGTAGAATTATCTAAGGCAGAAGAACAGATGGAAAAAATCCAAATTAAGGATGAACCAGCTGGCTTTGATTGTGATGTCTGTGGACATGAAATGGTTATTAAATTAGGACGTTTTGGAAAATTCTATGCATGCAGCAATTTCCCAGATTGTCGCAATACCAAGCAAATCACTAAAGAAATTGGTGTGACTTGTCCTGTTTGTCAAATAGGGCAAGTGATTGAACGCAAGAGTAAACGCAATCGTCTTTTCTATGGTTGCGATCGCTATCCAGAGTGTGAATTTACTTCTTGGGACAAGCCAATCGGGCGTTCTTGTCCGAAATGTGACCATTATCTCGTAGAGAAAAAAGTTCGTGGTGGTAGTAAACAAGTCGTTTGTCCAAATGGTGATTACGAAGAAGAAAAAGTAAAATAGTATCAGTCTGGTGACCTAGAAGTTGTCAAATTTGTGAAAGCCCTGCATAATAATAGCTTAAGGTCACTGTATTCAACGACAGGATTTTAAGCTTTTTCTATTTTAGAGTAAATGATTAGCTGACTTTAACGACGCCTTTCAGTGAGAAATAGAAATTTATTTAAAAAAACAGTAAAAAGTTCTTGCGTTCTTAGGATTTGTATGGTATTATGAATAAGGTTTGAAAAAACTGACCTAAGACAGTAGGGGAGCTAGACTCATAAACATCCTACCGAGGCACAAAACGATTATTGATTTATAAACGTATTTGTACTTTCGTGTCTAGGTTTAGGTGCGATTTTTTTGTGCCTAGCCCAAAATAAAAACGGAGGTAAAAAAATGAGTGAAGCTATTATCGCTAAAAAAGCGGAATTAGTAAATGCCGTTGCTGAGCAAATGAAAGCTGCAACATCTATCGTTGTTGTAGATGCTCGTGGTTTGACAGTAGAACAAGATACAGTTCTTCGTCGTAACTTGCGTGGTGCTGAAGTTGAGTACAAAGTTATCAAAAACTCAATCTTGCGTCGTGCTGCTGAGCAAGCTGGTCTTGAAGGTCTTGCAGAATTGTTTGTAGGTCCATCTGCTGTTGCATTCTCAAATGATGCAGTTGTTCCAGCTAAAACAATTTACGATTTCGCGAAAACTGCTGATGCTCTTGAAATCAAAGGTGGAGCTGTAGAAGGTAAAGTTTCTTCTAAAGAAGAAATCGAAGCACTTGCTACATTGCCAAACCGCGAAGGCATGCTTTCTATGTTGCTTTCTGTACTTCAAGCACCAGTTCGCAACGTTGCATACGCTGTCAAAGCTGTTGCAGAAAAAGAAGAAGACGCTGCTTAATGTGTCAGAGCGTAGCTGCTTAGTGCTACACACTATTTAAAAAAACCAAAATTGGAGGAAAATCACAATGGCATTGAACATTGAAAACATTATTGCTGAAATTAAAGAAGCTACTATCCTTGAGCTTAACGACCTCGTTAAAGCTATCGAAGAAGAATTTGGTGTAACTGCGGCTGCTCCTGTAGCTGTTGCTGCAGCTGGTCCAGTTGAAGAAGCTAAAGATTCATTTGACGTTGAATTGACATCTGTTGGCGACAAAAAAGTTGGCGTTATCAAAGTTGTACGTGAAATCACAGGTCTTGGTCTTAAAGAAGCTAAAGAACTTGTTGATGGTGCACCAGCTGTCGTTAAAGAAGGCGTTGCAACTGCAGAAGCTGAAGAAATCAAAGCTAAACTTGAAGAAGCTGGCGCTTCTGTTACTCTTAAATAAGAGTCACATCATAATTAGATTGCGGAATCCCTATTTACCAGTCTTTGAGAGCGATAAGCGATTGATAGAAACTGATAAATTGATTTGGTTTCCTGCCAAAAATCCTGCCAAAAATTCTTTGGCAGGATTTTTGTTTTAATAAATTTTCGGGGGTAGACATTAAATTGTCTGCCCTTTTTTTGCGTTTTGGAGGTAATTATGCAAAAGAAGGAACAATCATCACGTCAAATGGTGATGTGTCATCTCGTGGCTATCTTGGGAGTTGATATTGAGAAAGCAGCTCAGCTAATTGATGAAATGGAACAAGTAGGTTTAATCCGATTTGATGAATTTGGAAATGTTGGAATTTTAGTCTTGGAGGGACAATCATGAAACGAATTACAGCTAATCAATATCAGACATCAGAGCGTTATTATAAACTCCCTAAACTCTTATTTGAGAGTGAGCGCTACAAGGACATTAAACTTGAGGTTAAGGTTGCTTATGCTGTTCTAAAAGATCGTTTGGAATTGTCATTAAGTAGAGGGTGGATAGATGAAGATGGGGCTATCTATTTGGTCTATTCCAACTCCAAGCTAATGGCTATCCTTGGCTGTTCCAAGTCTAAGTTACTTGCTATCAAGAAAACGTTACGAGAGTATGGCTTGATAGATGAAGTCCAACAATCTTCCAGTGAAAAAGGACGAATGGCCAATAAGATTTACTTGGGGGAGTTGGAACATGAACCTACCCCAGTCTCAAATTCAAACGGGGGTAGTGTTCAAAAAACACTAGGGGGGTATCAAAATCAGTCGGGGCCGGTCTTAAATTCAGCCACTAGTGAGACTGAAGTTAGTGAGACTGATATGAGTGAAACTAAAGGGAGTGAGTCAGTCATTGAGGACGAGGAGGAGATTCAGCTAGTAGATGACAAACAAGAAGAAAACTTTTCTTCAAAAGTCGATGCTGTGACCAAGTACGATAGAGACTATATTTGGGGTCTGGTTCATGACCAGTTAAGACAGACAGGTCTATCTCAGTTGGCTAGTGACTATGCCATGATCTATTTTAGTGATCGTTATCAGTACGCATTGGAACATATGAGATTTGCTCGGTCAGCGGAAGTGATAGCTGAATACGTGTTTAATGGTGTGCTGTCAGAATGGACCAAGCAACTGAGACGACAAGAAGTAAAGGGAGGTGATTAAGATGATTTGGTGGATACTAGGTGGAATCTATTTGATTTCTATCATCATTTTGATTGTTGAAATCATCCGTGCACCAGAAATGGATGATCATATATAAGCAAGAGTTTTACAAATCGTAAGGCTCTTTTTTATTTGGAAAGAGAGGAAAAATGAAATTTTTAGATTTATTTGCTGGGATAGGTGGTTTTAGGTTAGGAATGGAATCACAGGGTCATGAGTGTTTGGGCTTTTGTGAAATTGATAAATTCGCTAGAACATCCTACAAAGTCATGTTTAACACAGAAGGAGAAATAGAATACCATGACATTAAAGAGGTCACAGACCGAGATTTTAGACAATTTAGGGGGCAAGTGGACATCATCTGCGGGGGATTTCCTTGCCAAGCATTTTCACTCGCAGGCAGACGATTGGGATTTGAAGATACTCGAGGGACTCTCTTTTTTGAGATTGCTCGAGCGGCCAAACAAATCCAACCACGTTTTCTATTTTTGGAAAACGTCAAAGGCCTACTCAATCACGACAAGGGACGGACGTTCTCCACAATCCTCACCACGCTGGATGAATTGGGGTATGATGTCGAATGGCAAGTGCTTAACAGTAAAGACTTTCAAGTGCCCCAAAACAGAGAACGGGTCTTTATTATCGGACATTCTAGAAGATACCGTTCCAGATTCATATTTCCTCTCAGAGGAGAAAACAGCCCAGCTCATCTTGAAAGGCTAGGCAATATCAATCCATCTAACCGTGGTTTGAATGGTGAAGTTTATCTGACGAGTGGACTTGCCCCTACACTAACAAGAGGTAAAGGAGAGGGGTCTAAAATCGCCATTCCAGTCTTAACACCAGATAGACAAGAAAAACGGCAACATGGACGTCGCTTTAAGGACAATCAAGACCCTATGTTTACTTTGACCAGTCAAGACAAACACGGGGTTGTTGTCGCAGGAAATCTGCCGACTAGCTTTGACCAGACTGGAAGAGTATTTGACATTTCTGGCTTGTCACCGACCTTGACCACCATGCAAGGTGGAGACAAGGTGCCAAAGATACTGCTGAGGGAGGAGCTGCCATTTCTGAAAGTCAAGGAAGCCACAAAAAGAGGGTACGCAAAGGCAACTCTTGGAGACTCTGTCAATCTGGCGTATCCAGACTCAATCAAACGTAGGGGACGAGTGGGAAAGGGAATATCTAATACCCTGACGACTTCAGACAATATGGGAGTGGTAGTTGCAGCTCTGGAATATCGACAGGATAAGTGGTATGAAGTCACAGGCATTGTCTTAGAGGGAAAACTTTATCGCCTGAGAATAAGACGACTGACACCAAGAGAGTGTTTCAGACTTCAAGGCTTTCCTGATTGGACTTATGAAAGAGCAGAGAGTGTTTCCAGTAAGAGCCAACTATACAAACAGGCAGGCAATAGTGTGACTGTCACAGTTATTGAAGCCATTGCGAGAGAATTTAGAAGAATGGAAGAGGAAGAAAAACATGAACCTACTACATAAGAAAAGTATCCTAGAGTGTACTGAATTAGAAGAACGTATTCACCAAGCTGAAACCAATCAGTTACTGGAAAAGATATTGTCGCTCCCCAATTTTGATTGTGACTTTGAGGTGACTTTTGAAGATGATTACCACAAAGAGATGAATGGCCCCCTATTCTACGAATCCAATCTTCATCGGATTTCGGATTTTTTGGAAACTAGGGATATTAAAAATGGTGTAGATACACTATTGACGAAAGACAATCACCTGGCCTTTCGTGCCTTTGGTGAAAATTATACTGCTAGGGGAAAGGATGGCATTGTAACGACTCTAGTGACGGTCAAGTGCTTTGGTGAAGGACGGTTGCCCATTGATATGAGTCGCTATTTTTCAACTCCTGAACAAACAGTTGAAAATAGCCTAACCCTATAAGGAGGAGCCTATGCTTGAGGTATATCTAGGAAATAATGCCAATACAAATCAAGACTTACTAACCATTTTGACGACCTATGGAGTGGCTTATCGTTGTACAAAAGCATGTGAAGTAAACCGTGAAATCTTATTGTCACTCTTTGCCAAAACCACGGATTGTTTTGAGTTGCTGTCGCCACGATTTCTTCGATTTAAGCGTCAATATTCGATAAGTTTGAATGAGATGATTCAGCTTATTCTCCAAAAGCCAGAACAAAACCTTCGTCTGCCTCTCATTGTCTGTCAGAATCATGTCTATCCAGCTATTGGACTAGACGAAGTGAGAACATTTCTACCCAGACAGGTAAAAGAAGAGCTGTTTCAGGCCAGCCTGATGAAACAAGTGACAGGGTAGGTGTGAAGATGAATGAACGATTTTGGGACAATTTAGAAATCATTCTGGCTGAAAAAGACCTCACTTGGGCAGAACTAGCTCGCAAAGTATTCAAAGGTCAATATGTTTATCCAAGTGAGTTTAATCGCCTCTATCAAAAATTACGACATTACAAATCCAATCGTCTAATGCCACAGACAAGGTGGGTTGAGCGAATCGTTTTTGTCTTAGATATTGATTATGAAGATTTATTCAAGAGGTGACAATGATAAGGATAGTGTTGTATTATCTAGCCATACAGCTTAACGGTCTTCTTGTGAGTTTATACCTGCATGACTATATGACGATTAAGGTCTTAATCCTGCTACAAATGCTTATTTTAGGTGTAGCTTGTCTAGAGATTACTCATCACAAAACTGTTCAAGCAAAAAATATAACCTTACAAAATCGCCTAAGATGGTTGCTTCTTGGCTTCGCGTGTATGGTTGCTTTTGCAGTCTTAATTAGTTTTCTTTTTCCAGTTCAGACTAGGAATCAATCGGTACTAGTTGAAGTAGGAAAGCAGGTTCCACATGTTATCTTTTTATTGTTTCTGGTCAATGCAAGTGTCCTTGAAGAGGTAGTTTATAGGCAACTGCTGTGGGAAAAATTGACGTATCCCTTTGTACAAATAGGAGTAACCAGTTTTCTCTTTGTTCTTGCCCATGGTCCCATTCAGTTAGGGAGTTGGCTCATCTATAGTTGTCTTGGCTTGACTTTGGCTGTTGTTCGATTGAAAACAGATTGTATGACGGCAATCACCTTACATTTACTTTGGAATAGTTTGGTTTATGTCTTAACCTTCTTGTGATACCAAAATCAAGAGTTCTTCCGTATTATGGAAGAACCTTATGTTTGATAGGGAATTCAAATAAGAGGAGGTCACCATGTCATCTGAACAACAAGAACGTCAAGCGATACAATACGTGGAAAGAAGTAGTTTATTGACAGTTAGAACCCTCTTAAAGCTCTTAGAATGGTCGGCTAGGCAAGCCTTAGCCCAAGACTCAGCTTATAAGATAGGGGTTCAAAAACTGGAAGAACTCCTTCAAAGCCCTTACGTCATTGAAGCGATAGATGTTAGTAAAGACATCCTAGATAAGCCAATTGATGTGGAGAAATTTAAGGAGCTGATGGAGTCAGAAAAACTGCCAATCGCTATTAGTTGGCAAAAAGACTATCTTTACTTTTATGCCAAGGATAAGACCTTGCTTGATTATCACTTAGATGAATTGTTGAAGAAACTGATGTCTAATCCAGAGAAGCTAGAAGGTTTAACCTTTGATAAAACCTTGGACCAAGAGATAGAACTTGCCAAAGAGAAAATTAGAGTGACAGAACCTTCAGCAGTCAAAACCAAGGAGGTGACCTTGTAATGTATTCTAGGCAAAAAGCATTTGTCTTTGGACTCTTGGGTCTTGCTTTTGGCTATTTCTGTCACCGTCTAACCCTACTCTATGATAGTTTAACCAATGACCCACCTATGGATCGTTTAGCCTACATCTTAGGAGAAGGGCTAAATCAATTCTTCAATCCTTTATGGCTTTTTACTTTTACTCAAAAATCTCTTCTTGCCTTTATTCTTGGGATTCTAACGATGATGTTAGTCTATCTTTATGTATCGACAGGACAGAAGGTCTATCGAGAAGGGGAAGAATACGGTTCTGCCCGATTTGGAACCAGTAAGGAAAAGCGATACTTTTACAGTAAGAATCCTTTCAATGACACGATTTTAGCTCGTGATGTTCGTCTAACCTTGTTGGAAAAGAAGAAGCCACAGTTTGACCGAAATAAAAATTTGATTGTCATTGGGGGTTCTGGTGCAGGTAAAACCTTTCGTTTTGTTAAACCCAACCTTATCCAACTTAACTGTTCCAATATTGTCGTAGATCCTAAAGACCATTTGGCTGAAAAGACAGGTAAACTCTTTTTAGAAAACAGTTATCAGGTCAAGGTTTTAGATCTAGTTAATATGACCAATTCAGATGGTTTTAATCCCTTTCGTTATGTAGAAACAGAAAATGATTTGAACCGCATGTTAACGGTCTATTTTAATAATACCAAGGGAAATGGTTCTCGCAGTGATCCATTTTGGGATGAGGCTTCCATGACATTGGTGAGAGCTATTGCCTCCTATTTGGTGGATTTTTACAATCCTCCAGGAAGTTCCAAGCAAGAGCAGGAAGCAAGACGTAAGCGTGGCCGTTATCCAGCCTTTTCAGAGATTGGGAAACTCATTAAACTCTTATCAAAGGGAGTCAATCAGGACAAAAGTATTCTTGAAGTCCTGTTTGAAGATTATGCAAAAAAATACGGTCACGAAAACTTTACCATGCGAAACTGGGCAGATTTTCAAAACTATAAGGATAAGACGTTGGATTCGGTGATTGCGGTCACAACAGCTAAATTTGCTCTTTTTAATATTCAATCGGTGATTGATTTGACGCAAAGAGACACTATGGATTTGAAAACGTGGGGCACTCAAAAGACCATGGTCTATCTTGTCATTCCAGATAATGATACTACCTTTCGTTTCCTTTCTGCTTTATTTTTCACTACTGTTTTCTCCACTTTGACCAGACAGGCTGATGTGGAATTTAAAGGGCAACTGCCTATTCATGTTAGAAGCTATCTGGATGAGTTTGCGAATGTCGGAGAAATCCCAGACTTTGCCGAACAAACCTCAACAGTTCGCTCTAGGAATATGAGTCTAGTACCAATCTTGCAAAATATCGCCCAACTCCAAGGACTTTATAAGGAAAAAGAAGCTTGGAAAACTATTCTGGGGAACTGTGATAGCCTCCTCTATTTGGGGGGAAATGACGAGGAAACTTTCAAATTCATGAGTGGTCTTTTAGGTAAACAAACCATTGATGTCAGAAGCACCAGTCGTTCTTTTGGGCAGACGGGTTCAAGTTCTACCTCTCACCAGAAAATTGCTCGTGACTTGATGACGGCTGATGAAGTCGGAAATATGAAACGAGATGAGTGCCTCGTACGAATTGCAGGAGTGCCTGTATTTAGAGCTAAGAAATATTTTCCACTCAAACATAAAAATTGGAAATGGCTTGCGGATAAGGAATCTGATGAACGCTGGTGGCACTATCGCATCAATCCCTTAACCGCTGAGGAAGAGCTAGATTTGTCAGGGCATACAATAAGGAATTTAAGCACAGAAACGTCACTACATTAATAGAAATGAGGAAAAATATGAATCAAAAACTAACAGGCTTTGTTTACGGAGTGGACGCCAGCTCCATGTTCTCCCAAGCCATGTCTCTATTACAAAAAGGCTTAATTGCAGTAGGAGCCTTTCTTGTTGTCATGGGTATTATCAACCTTTCAACCAACATTAAAGATGGTGGGCCAGGTGTCCGAAATGCCATTCTAGAAATTGTTGGTGGTGTCATGGTGGGAGCCGCAGGCGCTTTTGTGACACAGATTACCATTTAGAGGAGGTCAGAACATGACATGATGATGAATTTTACGTCACCTTTTGTATTTCTAGCCTCTGAAAAAGTATCTAGCGATAGCCTTTTTGAAGGTTTTCAAGTGGATTTAGAATCAACCGCCAACTTGGTTAAGTCACTAGCGGACTTTAATCCGACGGTGTGGTCTTACATGACGGCCATTACCAAGGGGATTATGCAGCCCTTGGGAGTAGCTATTCTTGCGGTTGTTCTCGTACTCGAATTTTCAAAAATGGCCAAGAAAATTGCCAATTCAGGTGGTGCGATGACCTTTGAAGCCATGGCACCAATGATTGTCAGCTACATTATGGTCGCGGTCGTGATTACCAATACGACGGTTATAGTGGAAGCTATTATTGCCCTTGCCTCTTATGTTATTGAACAAGTGGCAGGGCTTGTCACGAATGGTGGTGCTAATTACGATACCATCTCAGGCATCAAGGGGTCTGGAATTGTAGGAAAAATGATTATTGGATTTTTTGCGATTCTCATTTGGTTGGTACGAATGGCCAGTATCATGGTTGTCAATATCTTGATTACCATTCGCTTTATTCAACTCTATCTGATGATTCCTTTTGCCCCTGTTACCATTCCAACCTTCCTTAGTGATGACTGGAGAAGTGTTGGGATTGGCTACCTTAAGAACATCATGGTCTATGCCGTTCAAGGTATTTTGATTTTTCTAATCGTATCTCTTGTTCCCTTGTTTGAATCGGCTGGAAAGATTGCCGTATCAAATGGAGCTGGAGTTATGGAATCACTCGCCATTATGTTTGGTGGCTTGGTACAGGCCATATTGTTAATCATTGCCTTAGTTGGTAGTCAACGAACCGCCCGAAGTATTTTGGGGATGTAGGAGGAAGGGAGTCATTATCTCGCCTCCTCTTTTTATAGCTTACTTAGATTGGAGAATATTTATGAACACTCGTGTCTTTAAGGACATCTCAAAGGTTCAACACAGGGCATGGTTAGGATTTACAACTAGACAGGTTATTTTTGTATTTCCAGCCGTCGCCCTAACCATTTTGGTATTGGGCTTGAACCTATTTTACTGGCAATTTGGGGATTGGTTTGTTTATGGTTTTGTTTTTAGCTTTACCATTCCACTCATGTTATTTGGGGTCTACCGACCCAATGATTTACCATTTGAAATCTATCTCAAGTACCGATTTCATTATGAACTGACAGTACCAGATCGTACATTTACTGGAAGAAAAGGAGACCAACGTGAAAAAATTAAAACACTCAATGAAACCAAAGACCTCTTCTAATGACAAAAAGCAAAAGACGAAAACACAGAAGCAGGAGATCAGACCTTCTACCGTAAATACGTTAGCCTATCAAGGACTTTTTCAAAATGGACTCATGCAGGTCAGTCCAAGTTATTTCTCACAAACCTATCTCTTAGGAGATGTCAATTATCAAACAGTTGGTTTAGATGATAAAGGAGCTATTGTTGAAAAATATTCCGATTTAATCAATTCACTGGATGATAAGACCAATTTCCAACTGACCATTTTCAATCAAAAGGTCAATTTGGAAAAATTCCGTAAGAGTATTCTCTATCCCTTACAGGAAGATGGGTTTGATGCTTATCGTGATGAATTAAATCGCATGATGAATGCCAACTTAGAGGCGGGCGAGAATAACTTTTATGCTGTCAAGTTTCTTTCATTTGGCAAGAGCGACCAGAGTCCAAAACTAGCCTATCGCTCTCTGTCGCAAATTGGGGAATATTTCAAGAGTGGCTTTTCAGAGATTGATGTATCTCTTGGTCTGATTGGTGGAGAAGAGCGAGTGAATGTCCTTGCGGATATGTTGCGAGGTGAAAATCATTTACCGTTCTCTTACAAGGATTTGACCCTCTCAGGTCAATCCACCAAACACTTTATTGCCCCAACCTACCTTTCCTTTAAACACAAGAATCATATTGAATTGGATGATAGATTATTACAGATTGTCTATGTTCGTGATTACGGTATGGAGCTAGGGGATAAATTTATTCGTGACCTCATGCAGTCAGATTTGGAAGTGATGATTAGCCTACATGCTAAAGGCTCCACCAAGTCTGAAACCATGACCAAGTTACGAACCAAGAAAACTTTGATGGAATCGCAAAAGATTGGGGAACAACAAAAGATGGCTCGGACTGGTATCTATTTGGAGAAGGTCGGCCATGTTCTTGAAAACAACATCGATGAAGCAGAAGCTCTCCTTCAAACCATGACCCAAACAGGAGATAAGCTGTTTGACACCGTATTTCTAATTGGTGTGCTGGCAGATACCGAAGACCAACTCAAACAATCTCTTGATATTATCAAGCAAGTGGCGGGGTCAAATGACATGATTATTGACAACTTGACCTACATGCAAGAAGCTGCCTTTAATAGTCTCTTACCATTTGGGAAGAACTATCTTGAAGGCGTTTCTCGGTCTCTATTGACTTCAAACATTGCCGTGAATGCACCTTGGACTTCCGTTGATATTCAGGACAAGGGTGGGAAATTTTATGGCATTAATCAGATTTCAAGTAATATCATCAGTATTGACCGTGGCAAGTTAAATACTCCGTCAGGTTTGATTTTAGGGACTTCTGGAGCTGGAAAAGGGATGGCGACAAAACATGAAATCATCTCTACTAAGCTCAAGGAAGCAGATAGTGATACTGAAATTATTATTGTTGATCCAGAAAATGAGTACAGTATTATCGGTCGAGCCTTTGGTGGAGAGAGTATTGATATTGCCCCAGATTCTACTACCTTTTTAAATGTCTTAGATCTATCAGATGAGAATATGGATGAAGATCCGGTCAAGGTCAAGTCCGAATTTCTCTTGTCTTGGATTGGAAAGCTCTTGGACCGCAAAATGGATGGTCGCGAAAAGTCGCTGATAGACCGTGTGACTCGACTCACCTATAAGCATTTTGACACACCATCATTAGTCGAATGGGTCTTTGTCTTATCTCAACAACCTGAACAGGAAGCTATGGACTTGGCACTGGATATGGAACTCTATGTGGAAGGGTCGCTGGATATTTTCTCACATCGGACCAATATCAAGACAGATAGTCATTTCTTGATTTACAATGTCAAAAAGCTAGGCGATGAATTAAAACAAATTGCCCTTATGGTTATCTTTGATCAGATTTGGAATCGGGTGGTGAAAAACCAGAAACTAGGGAAGAAGACCTGGATTTACTTTGATGAAATGCAGCTTCTTTTATTGGACAAATATGCCTCTGATTTCTTCTTTAAACTCTGGAGTCGTGTCCGTAAATATGGGGCGATACCGACAGGCATTACTCAAAATGTAGAGACTCTTCTTTTAGATGCCAATGGCAGACGTATTATTGCCAATAGCGAGTTTATGATTCTATTAAAACAGGCTAAGAGCGATCGCGAAGAATTGGTGCATATGCTTGGACTTTCCAAGGAACTGGAGAAATACTTGGTCAATCCTGAAAAAGGGGCAGGCTTAATTAAGGCCGGTTCCACCTTTGTCCCGTTTAAGAATAAGATTCCACAACACACTGAGCTCTTTGACATCATGAGTACGGACCCTGAAAAAATGAGGACATGAGATGAAAGAGGATAAAAAGCTAGTCAAACAAGCCAGACAAAATTTTCGAAGCAACTTAAAATCAGCCCGTATGCATTATCGGAAAGAAGTTAGGACCTTAAGACAGACTGTTCCTAAAAAAGGACGATTTCGTAAACTAGCCCAAAATTCTCTTTTTCAGGAAAAGAAAACAGAGTTAAAAGAAAATCTACTCAGTAGCCAACAAGAAGCAGAAGAGAAGTTTCTAAAGGAAATTACCTATGTGTCTCCTAGACTGTTGAAGGTAAAGGAAATCAAGAGGTATCGACTTCCTCAAGCTCAAGAACGTTTGCGGACGGCAAGAAAACATTTGTCAGAAGTGAAACTAAGTGAGAAGCAAAAGGAAGTTAATCCCAAGTTTACTTTCCAAAAAGAAAATCCTTCCGTGAAGTCTCGCTTTCAGTTTCACCAAGAAAAGTCATTTGATCGACTAAGTGCAGAAAAAGAAGTAAGTTCTGCCAAACGTGAGGTCAAACAACTTAAGAAAGTCCAAAAGTCTAAGAAAAACTCCACCAAGTTCAAAGTTGGATTAGGCTTAGTTGCATCTGAATCGCTTGACTTGGTAGCACAGGATGATGATTTAGATGGTCTAAGAACCTTAAAGGATACTAGCTTGAAAGCCAGCCGCTATGGCAGGTTTACTTATCAAGCTGGTAAAGTGGCGGTGAAAAGTGGACAGACTGGTGTGCGTTTTACAAAGACGAAAGTGGCTCATGGAAAGGAACGATTCCAGAACTTCAAAAAAGGAAAAGGATTCACACGCCAGAAAACTCTTAAACCACAAAGACGCTACCAAACCTTTTTAAAGCATGCCAGAAAGCACAGTCTAGCAGGAGTTAAGGGGGTTGTCCAAGCCATTAAGGGAAGTCTGACCTTCTTTTCTGCAATCGCGGGAAATCCTTTGACTTGGATTGTCTCAGGCATTCTCTTGTTACTCCTTTTGATGTTGAGCTTTTTCATGAGTGTCTCAGGAAGCAGTGTCATTCAACAAGATGAGATGGAATTGACCAAGGCCTATACCCACATGACGTGGGAAGATGCGGAGCATACGAGAACTAACGAAAAAGGGATTACCTATTACACCAAGATTGATGAGGTCATGGTTTACATGAATCATCAATACCAAGACTACAAGCTTGACGATGTCATGGAAACAGGTGGTGCGACCTACAAAGCATTTCTCAGTCAAGTCTGGACGGATTTAAATGGTGGTGATTCTATTAAATCCATGTCTGACTTGTATAAAGAACCTGCTTACAAGCTGTCTGATGAGGACCAAGAAGAACTAAAGGAGTTGACCGAAGAAGGCAACTATTTAGCCCTTCAAGAATTGGATAATCCCTTTCAGGGACAGACTGATGAAGATAGCTTAAACATGACCTACCGATATGGTTATGAGGTCATTGATGAGAAACCAACGCTTCATCACCATATTATCTTAGAAGCAAAAGAAGGTCAAGTCATTGTGGCTCCAATGGATGGCAAGGTATCTCTTGATGGAGAGAACGTTATTCTGACATCTGGTAAGGGAGTGAATAAGACTAAACTAACCTTGTTTGGCATTCATTCAGGCCGAGTGAGTGAACATCAAAAAGTCTTGGCAGGAGACATTATTGGTCAAACCAAGGATGGAGCGGGTCTAAAACTCACCTATCAAAAGGTTGATGATGACACGGATAAGTTGGTCTTTGTCAATCCAGCATTCTACTTTCCAAAAGTAATCCAGGTTCAGACCACCATTCTTCCAACTATTGGTCAGTTTAGCGGCGATGAGTTCGAGAGAGCCAAGGCGATTTATGACTATCTCAAAAGTAATGGTGCGACCAATCAAGCTATCGCAGCCATTTTAGGAAATTGGTCAGTAGAATCCTCTATTAGTCCCAAGCGTGCGGAAGGTGACTATCTATCTCCTCCTATTGGTGCGACGGATAGTTCGTGGGATGATGAGAGTTGGCTTTCACTCAATGGTCCAACTATATATAATGGACATTACCCAAATATTCTTAAACGTGGTTTAGGCTTAGGACAATGGACAGATAATGCAGATGGGTCACGTAGACATAGCTTATTGCTCGAATATGCCATAGGAAAACATCAAAAGTGGTATGACTTAGGGTTACAAATGGATTTCATGTTGTATGGGGATAGTCCTTATTACACCAACTGGTTAAAGGACTTCTTCAAAAATTCAGGAAGTCCAGCTAGTCTTGCCCAACTCTTTCTCATTTACTGGGAAGGAAATTCAGGTGATAAGCTACTTGAACGTCAGACACGAGCCAGTGAGTGGTATTACCAAATCGAAAAAGGCTTTAGTCAGCCCAACGGTGGGATAGCACAAAGTGATCCAAAAGCACTTGAAGCTGTACGAGGAGACCTTTTTGAAAACTCTATTCCAGGAGGTGGTGACGGTATGAGTTATGCTTACGGCCAATGTACTTGGGGCGTCGCAGCCCGTATCAACCAACTGGGTCTAAAACTCAAAGGTAAAAATGGTGAGAAGATTTCAATTATCAGTACCATGGGTAATGGCCAAGATTGGGTGCGTACAGCCGCAAGCCTTGGTGGTGAGACTGGAACAAGTCCGCAAGCAGGAGCTATTATTTCCTTTGCGGGTGGAGGACATGGCACACCAGCAGAATACGGACATGTGGCTTTCGTCGAAAAAGTCTACCCAGATGGCTCATTCCTTATCTCCGAAACCAACTACAATGGCAATCCCAACTACACCTTCCGAAAATTATCTGGAGTGGATAGTAGCTTAAGTTTTGCTTATACGACAAAATAAAAAAGGATATGCTAACAAAATGTATAAATGTTAGCATATCTTTTTATTTTTTGGTCACTATTAATCAGAATTTATAGAAATGAGAACTGCTATGAGACGAATCATCTCATCAAGAACATCTGCAAGGGAAATCTCTTTTGTATAGCTATATTTTTTCGAATAATTTTGCCATTGTTTATTCTGAATAGTGTCAGATTTGAACCTCTCGAGTAGTTCAATAATCTTTTCAAAATCGAGCTCTGTTCCGCGATATGAAAATATTCTCTGACAGGCATTTTTCAACTGAATGAAGTCAATGTCTTCTTTCTTTAGTTTTGATAGAATATAAACATCATAAAAATCTTTGCTTCTGCTGTTCAAGAAGTTACGTGAATAGATGGTTTGAAGTTTCTCAGCTAGAATTGTTTCAATTGTATAAGCAATGATTGGAAAATTGTCTTCATCAAAAATAGCTTTATAGTCGTATGTAATCGGCTGAGGAGTTACAACATCACCTGTCGCAATATCCAAATGGATAACTTGTTTAATATTCTCAAGTTGGCACAAAATTGTTGCTCGATAGCCACCATAGTCATCACTTTCTTTAATAGCTGTGATGGATTGAATCATAAAAGATATACCTTCTTCTGAATCTGCTAAAATTTCCTTGAGTTGCTGCTCTACAGTATCTTCTGAAAGTGTCATTTGATGGAACAAAAAATCAATATCAACCGTGCTACGAGATTCAACTCCAATAACATTTGACAGTAGGAATCCTCCTTTGAAGATATAGTGATTTGAATAGCTACTCTGACATAATTTTTTCAAAATCACTTCTAGAAAGTAATAGGTCATCACAGAATTAAAGGTTAATCCAGTATTCTTTGATATTTTATGACAGAGTGCTGTTAGCTTAGCTTTATTCATACTAGGATCTCCAGAGTTTGTTTGACCTTGTCCAAGGTGTTCATTTTTGTCGCATATTCGTAAAGTTTTGTAAGATTTTTTTTAGGATAGTTTCCGTAATGTTGAAGTGTTTTGACAAAAAGATCAGTATCTATTTTTTCTCGATGAATCACAAAATCACAGATAATACGTTCGAAATCAAAGACCCTTACCTCGTTTCCCATAGGGGTTTTTACAAGAGTAATTCCTAGTTCGCTATATTCCTTAGAAACGGAATGAATGTTCAGATTAGCTGGAGGAGTGTTAAAACGGTAACCTCTAGGAATGGTTACGTCAAAATATTGAGGAATTTCATCTGTAAATTGTTGCAGATAAAGTGCTGAGATATATGAGAAAACAGCCTTGGGATATCGGTACTGAAAGAAGTAGTATTCGTCGTAGTCTCCATTCTGGGTTAGGAAAATTCCTTTTTCGACGCGGTATAGAATTCCTTCTTTTTCTAGTCTTGTCAAATATATTGTTGGAATATTTAGAGCTTTACAATCTTTATAGGTGATAATGCCATTGTGGTTTTCTATAAATTCAAGTAGAATCTCTTTTTTTGACATTCTTACTCCTTTCTATGTTGCTTTCACACTACAATTTTACAATATTTGTAGTGTAAAAGCAACATTTTCTTTTCCCTGAACTTATTGTGATAACAAAATCAAGCCTTCTTTTTTATGATGAGGAAAGAGTGACAGTTTGTTGCTACAGAAAAAAGAAAAGAAGGACACTTTATGACCAAAACATGTAATCATCACTTTCTTGTCAATCAGGAAAAAGGCGAGAAACACGTCTTTCGCAAGAGTAAAAAATACCGAACTCTTTGTTCGGTTGCTCTTGGAACAATGGTGACCGCTGTTGTTGCTTGGGGAGGGACGGTTGCACATGCTGATGAAGTTACACCATCAGTTGACACCACCATTCAACGAACGGAAAATCCAGCCACGAATTTACCAGAAGCACAGCCAACCCCTGTTTCTGAACAAACTGAAAGTATAGCGTCAACTGGTCAATCTATTGGAGCGATTGCTGTCACTGTACCGCATGATACGGTAACACAAGCAGTTGAGCAGGCAAAGGCTGAAGGAATTTCTACGGTTGAAGATAGTCCAATGGATTTGGGAAATACGACATCTGCGACTGAAACCAACCAACAAATTTCTAAAGCAGAAGCAGATGCCCAAAAACAAGTTGAGGTTATCAATGAAGTTACTGAAACCTACAAAGCTGATAAAGCAACATATGAATCGAATAAAGCCCGCATTGAACAAGAAAACAAGGAGCTGTCACAGGCCTACGAAGGGGCCAACCAAACTGGTAAAGAAATAAATGCTTGGGTTGATACCAAATTCAATAACCTAAAAGCTCAGTATGCAGATGCTGATGTGACCATCAATGAACAAGTGGTTTCATCAGGAAATGGGACATCTGTATCTGACTACATAAACTATGGCAAA
This sequence comes from Streptococcus sp. VTCC 12886, assembly GCF_049893425.1. NCBI lineage: Bacteria > Bacillati > Bacillota > Bacilli > Lactobacillales > Streptococcaceae > Streptococcus > Streptococcus sp. VTCC 12886. The sequence continues at coordinate 28,977 of NZ_JBMVJB010000026.1, forward strand.
ACTGCTGAAACTATTCAATCAACTAACGAACAGGCTTTAGGGGATTATCTAACAAAGAAAACGAAGGCTGATGAAATAGTTGCGAAAAATCAGGCCATTCAAAAAGAAAATGAAGCTGGACTTGCTAAGGCAAAGGCAGATAATGAAGCCATTGAAAGGCGTAATCAGGCTGGTCAAGCAGCTGTTGATGCTGAAAACCGTGCAGGTCAAGCCGCAGTTGAACAGGCTAATCAGGAGAAACAACAATTAGTTTCAGATCGAGCAGCTGAGATTGAAGCCATTACTAAACGCAATCAGGAAAAAGAAGCCGCAGCCAGAAAAGAAAATGAAGCGATTGATGTCTACAATGCCAAAGAAATGGAACGCTATCAACGTGACTTGGCCGAGATTTCAAAAGGTGAAGAAGGTTATATTTCTGAAGCCCTTGCTCAAGCTCTCAATCTCAATAACGGTGAACCCCAAGCACAACATGGGGCCATTACCCGAAATCCTGATCAGATTATTTCAACTGGCGATGCCATGCTTGGGGGCTACTCAAGAATTTTGGATTCAACAGGATTCTTTGTCTATGATAGCTTCAGAACAGGTGAGACCCTAAGCTTTAACTATCAAAATCTTCAACATGCACGATTTGATGGGAAAAAGATTAGCCGCGTGACTTACGATATTACCAACCTTGTATCACCAGCTGGAACCGCTACCGTGAAGCTGGTTGTACCAAATGATCCTACTGAAGGCTTTATCGCCTACCGAAATGATGGAAATGGTGACTGGCGAACGGATAAGATGGAGTTTCGCGTAGTTGCTAAGTATTTTTTGGAAGACGGTTCGCAAGTTACCTTCTCCAAAGAAAAACCAGGTGTCTTTACACATTCTTCCCTCAATCATAATGACATTGGTTTAGAATATGTTAAAGATTCATCTGGGAAATTTGTGCCGATTAATGGCTCAACCGTTCAAGTGACTAATGAAGGTCTAGCACGTTCTTTGGGTTCCAACCGTGCAAGCGATTTGAATTTACCTGAAGAATGGGATACCACATCAAGTCGTTATGCTTATAAAGGAGCCATTGTCTCAACGGTCACATCGGGCAATACCTATACAGTCACCTTTGGTCAGGGCGATATGCCTAAAAATGTTGGATTATCATACTGGTTTGCCTTGAATACCCTACCAGTTGCACGTACAGTAACACCTTATAGTCCCAAACCTCATGTAACGGTGGAACTTGAACCCGTTCCAGAACCTATTACGGTAACACCTGATGTCTATACACCAAAAACCTTTATACCAGAAAAGCCTGCAACCTTCACGCCAAAGCCTTTTGAAGAAGTGGTGCAGTCTAGTCTAACTTTGACCAAGGTAACCTTACCTGTCAAACCTATTCCAAAAGAACTTCCAACGCCACCACAAGTTCCGACTGTCCATTATCATGCGTACCGTTTGACGACAACTCCAGAGATTATGAAAGAAGTGGTCAATAGTGACCAAGCTAATCTTCATGAGAAAACTGTCGCTAAAGATTCAACGGTGATTTATCCCTTAACAGCTGATGCCTTATCGTCCAATCGTTCTCAAACGACTAGTCTCATTTTTGAGGACTACTTGCCTGCTGGTTACCTGTTTGATAAGGAAACAACACAAAAAGAGAATGGAAACTATGTCCTTAGCTTTGATGAGACAAAGAATTTTGTGACCTTGACCGCTAAGGAAAACTTGTTGCAGGAGGTGAATAAAGATTTAACCAAGGTTTATCAATTGACCGCTCCCAAACTTTATGGAACTGTTCAAAATGATGGGGCGACCTATTCCAATAGTTACAAACTCCTATTGAACGAGGGAACAGCCAATTCCTATACAGTCACTTCAAATGTGGTGACGGTTCGTACACCAGGTGATGGGGAGACAACTACACTTATTACACCAGACAAGAACAATGAAAATGCGGATGGTGTTCTCATTAACGATACGGTCGTAGCTCTTGGTACAACCAACCACTACCGATTGACTTGGGATTTGGACCAGTATAAGGGAGATCGTTCTGCTAAAGAGACAATTGCACGAGGCTTCTTCTTTGTGGACGATTACCCAGAGGAAGTGCTTGATGTGGTGGAAAATGGCACGGCTATAACAACGCTTGATGGTCAGAAAGTATCAGGCATAACGGTTAAAATCTATGCTACGTTAAATGAAGCACCTAAAGAACTTCAAGATAAATTAGCTCGTGCTAAGATTACACCGACAGGAGCTTTTCAAGTCTTTATGCCAGATGATAACCAAGCCTTTTATGACCAATATGTAAAAACAGGTACATCCCTTGCTCTTTTGACCAAAATGACGGTTAAAGATAGTCTCTACGGTCATACCAAGACCTATACAAACAAGGCTTACCAAGTGGATTTCGGCAATGGTTATGAAACCAAGGAAGTGACCAACACCCTTGTTTCTCCAGAACCAAAGAAACGAAACCTCAATAAAGACAAAGTGGATATCAACGGGAAGCCAATGCTAGTGGGAACTCAAAATCACTATACTCTCTCATGGGATTTGGACCAATATCGAGGGATTAAAGCAGACGAGTCTCAGATTGAACAAGGTTTTTACTTTGTGGATGATTATCCAGAAGAAGCTTTATTGCCGGATGAAACAGCTATTCAGTTTATTACATCTGATAGAAAAACAGTTTCAGGAATCACGGTGAAGTCCTATGCTCAATTATCAGAAGCTCCTAAATCTTTACAAGTAGCCCTTTCTAATCAAAAAATTCAGCCTACAGGAGCTTTTCAAGTTTTCATGCCAGAAGACCCACAAGCCTTTTATGAATCTTATGTGACCAAGGGGGAGAATATTACCATCGTCACTCCGATGACTGTTTTGGAAACCATGATTAATTCAGGGAAGTCTTATGAAAACGTGGCCTATCAGGTGGATTTTGGACAAGCATATGAAACTAATACGGTGACCAATTTTGTCCCTAAAGTAACTCCACACAAGTCTAATACCAATCAAGAAGGCATTTCAATAGATGGAAAGACTGTCCTTCCGAATACAGTCAATTATTACAAAATTGTCTTGGATTACAGTCAATACAAGGACATGGTCGTGACGGATGATGTTCTTGCCAAGGGATTTTACATGGTAGACGATTACCCAGAAGAAGCCCTTACCCTAAATCCTGATGGCATTCAAGTTTTGGATAAGGATGGCAATCGTGTATCTGGTATTTCTGTTAGCACATACGCTAGTTTATCAGAAGCTCCGAAAGTCGTCCAAGATGCGATGGCTAATCGTCAGTTTATACCTAAAGGAGCCATTCAAGTCCTTAGTAGCGGTGATCCTAAAACCTTTTATGAGAACTATGTGAAGACTGGTCAAACCTTAGTTGTCACGCTTCCAATGACGGTTAAGAATGAGTTGACCAAAACAGGTGGTCAGTATGAAAATACAGCCTATCAAATTGATTTTGGCTTGGCCTGTGTCACAGAAACAGTGGTCAATAATGTTCCCAAATTAGATCCAAAAAAAGATGTAATGATTGACTTATCCCATAAAGATGATAGCCTTGATGGGAAAGAAGTGTCCCTGAATCAAATCTTTAACTATCGCTTAGTTGGAGCGATGATCCCAAGCAATCGTGCGACAGATTTATTTGAATATGGTTTTGAAGATAACTATGATGAAAAGCATGATGAGTACAATGGTGTTTATCGCAGCTATCTGATGACGGATGTCACCCTCAAAGACGGTTCGGTCTTAAAAGAAGGAACGGAAGTCACGAAATATACTTTGCAACAGGTAGATACAGAAAATGGCCTAGTGTCAATTTCATTTGATAAAGCCTTCTTAGAGACTATATCTGATGATTCAGCTTTTCAGGCAGATGTTTACCTGCAGATGAAACGGATTGCGGCTGGTCAGGTGGAGAATACCTATCTCCATACAGTGAATGGCTATGTCATCAGTTCAAATACAGTTGTAACACATACACCTGAACCTGAAGAACCAAGTCCAAATCAACCTACCCCACCTCAACCACCAATTGAGACTATTGAACCGCCTGTTCCAGCAAGCATTTTGCCAAATACAGGCGAACAGGAATCCCTTTTGGGCTTGATTGGAGCTGGTATTCTACTTGGTACGGCTTATGAACTGAAGAAAAAGGAGGAGAATAGATGAATCCGAAAACCATTTATGAAAAGGATTCAGACCATGATGGTTTGACAGACGCTCAGGAACTAGCTCTGGGAACCGATCCATATGCTATTGACACAGATGGTGATGGTCAAGCTGATTTAGAGGAGCTACAATCTAGACATTCACCACTAGTCCCACAAAAGGAGTTGTGTGATGGCTTGGAACTTTGACACCATGAAAGAGACTTTGTCTGAAATGGAGAAGGACGATTACCAAGAGTTTATCAAGGCCTTTCTCTCATTGGAATTAAGTATTTCTGATAGAACAATCCTCAATCAAGTATACCAAGATTATATGGGTGAAGATGATCTATCCTTGATTAGTGATGAGCTACGAGTTAAAGTGGATGGATATCTGGATGAAGTACAGGCAGATATGACTGATATTCTGGAAAAATTGTACCGAACAGGTGAAGGCTCTAGTTTTATTATGGATCTAATGTCTTCAAACAGTCTTTCGGACACCTTGGAACAATATGAGGTTTTGGATGGTGACGATTATTCTTCACTTAGCCTTGAAACCATACAGGCCATGATTCAACAGGACTTGGCCATTTCCAGTCAGGATTATTTTGGAGACCTGGTTCACCTTGCCTTGAAAAAAGATTTACTAGACCAGAAAAGTCATTTCTTACAACACTATGTGACAACTGTAATAGAAGGAATTCCACAAGAAAGAGACAAACGAGCCTTGGTCCTAGATTAACGCAAAGGGCTGAGAAATACTCTCAGCCTTTTTTAAATGGGAGGGAATAATGAATCAAGAAGTTTTACTACAAATGATGAGAGCCACCATTCCTCGTGATAGAGCTTTGCTTGAGGCATTTTTATATTACCAAGCAGAGCATTTTGACGAGGAGTGGGATAATCTTATTCGTCAGTTTTTAACCAATAGGCAAGCAAACATCAGACCTGTTCAGGTCCTTCACTTTGAGACAGATGTTTCAGCTTTTGTTCAGGCTAGTCCTTATGATACTGCTCATGATCTATTGACCTATACACAAGTATTCGGCCAAAATGGTCTCCAAAAACTTGACAAATTATCGCCGTCTGAAAAAGACTTGGTGATAGAAGTGGCCTTGTTTAATCTGGCCACTCGTTTTCAATTATTGGATTCCAATGGAAACTACCAAGCTATCTCACCTGATTCTCTATTAGAAAAGAGTAGGGGAGCAAATTTGGTCAATGTTTATCGTGTGGCTAATAATTTAGCGGATCGGATCGGCCGAGATATTGAGCAGTTTCTCTTGACTTACGAGCCTGAGCTTGAAACAAGAGCGGATGAAACTGTTCTAGAAAATGAAGAAACTGTTGATGAGCACAAAACAAGTGTTCATCAAGTAATATCACTTAGAGAAGATGGCTCTCTCATCATTGCTAGTTTGGATGTAGATTTGTCTCAACTGGATATCCAAACTGGAAAAACAAGTCATTTGCCAGCTTATGAAGAGTTATCATTACGACGTAAATTTGAGATACTAACCTATTTTGACCAAATTCGAAATGAACGTTCAAAAGTCCCAAGTTTTAGACGAGGTGATTTTGATACTGAAATGGAAATGACACCAGTCTTTGAAGGAGAAGAGTTACTTACCAATCTAGAGGCTGATGGCAGTCCCTATGAGCTGAAACGAACGCTGACTCAAGTTGAGGAAAAGGAATTAGAAAAAATTGGACAAGCCATTAGGGTAGAAAATCAAGAGAAATTGACTCAAGTGGGGATTGAGCTATCTCAGTTTGAACAAGACCAAGTCGGCATTTTATTGGATGCCGCAGGTCGTTTTCGTTTGAAAAATTCGGACCTTGCTTTATTAGGTGGTTATCCCAAAGCCTCGGTAACTCAACTAGCCCTTGCGACAGAACTACTCCAAATGGGGCTAAGTCATGAAAAAATTGAATTTTTCTTTGGTAGCCAGCTTTCCATTGAAGAGCTGCGACAAGTTGCCTACGCCTTTTTACACCAAGAACTCAGTAGAGAAGACGCAGAAACATTTGAAAAAGCTAAAAGTGGTCAATCGAACTTGAACCTACGTGATTGGAAGAGCAAGCTAGAGAAAGCTGAGACGAAAGAAGTAGTTGATGAAGAATTTACGGAAAATCCACTAGTTCAGAGAGTATTGGACACTTATCCTCTGGGGTCACTGGTTTCCTATAAGGGACAGGACTTTGAGGTTATGTCGGTCAGCGATGCTCGATTGAACGGTTTGATTCGGATTGAGTTAGTCAATGATTTTTCAGATATCATTGAACAAAATCCTGTTCTTTATGCCAGGACCTGGGAAGAAGTCAGTCAGGCACTTCATCAGCCAAAGGCAGAACCACAAATAGTGGTAGAAGAAGCAGACCAAGAATTAAACCTTTTTTCATTTCTGGAAGAAGAATCAGTTATTGAGCACCCTATTCAGACTGTCGGTCTCTTAGAACCAAGTGGTGTAGAGGAACCTAACAATGATGTTATTGACCAATTAAACAACCAAGGTCCTGTTGAGGAGGTAGAGGAATCAATTCCAGAGATTCCAGTAATAGACTTCCATTTTTCAGAAGATTTGACGGACTTCTATCCTAAGACTGCTAGAGATAAGGTTGAGACAAACATTGCGGCAATTCGTTTGGTTAAAACACTTGAAACGGAACGCCGTCAGGCAAATCCAAGTGAACAAGAACTCCTTGCCAAGTATGTGGGCTGGGGTGGACTTGCCAATGATTTTTTTGATGACTATAATCCAAAATTTTCTAAGGAAAGAGAAGAACTGAAAAGATTAGTCTCAGATAAAGAATATTCAGATATGAAACAGTCCTCTCTGACGGCTTATTACACGGACCCTGCCCTTATCCGTCAGATGTGGGATAAGTTGGAAAGAGATGGTTTTACAGGCGGAAAAATCCTAGACCCTTCCATGGGAACAGGGAATTTCTTTGCGGCTATGCCAACACATTTGAGAGATAAAAGCGAGCTGTATGGTGTGGAGTTAGATACCATCACAGGAGCCATTGCCAAGCACCTTCACCCGAATAGCCATATTGAGGTCAAAGGATTTGAGACGGTTGCTTTTAATGATGATAGTTTTGATTTGGTAATTTCAAATGTGCCATTTGCCAATATTCGGATTGCGGATAACAAGTACGATAAGCCTTATATGATTCATGACTATTTTGTTAAAAAATCCCTTGATTTGGTGCATGA
>NZ_JBMVJB010000027.1:0-33903 GCF_049893425.1 Streptococcus sp. VTCC 12886
AATTCTGACAGCGGAAACGACGTTTCCTTAACCGAATCAATGTCTTATATCCAGCACATTCTAGATAAGGGATTTTAGATTCTTTCTGGAGGTCATATTTAGCCATCTGACCATGACAGCTGTGGCATTTAGGAGCTGGATAATCCAGTTTAGCGAAGACTTCTTCATGTGTTCCAGCGTCTACATAATCCAAGATAGTGATATTAGGGTCTTTAATTCCTAGTAAGTTTGTGATAAAATCAAATTGTTCCATATGAGTCTTTCTAATGATGGTTTCGTCGCTTTTCATTATAGGTCATATGGGACTTTTTTTCTACACTAAAAAAGGCTCCATATTTTCCACAGTGGAGTAACCCACTACAGAAATTATAGAGCCGCTTTTCTTATTTTTAGAGGGGTCTTTTATTTGGCATACCAGCTTTGCGTGGAAACTTGTTTGGAGTTTCCTTTTTCTTTTCAACAATGGTCAATGTTCGTGGGTCGCCGTTCGGAAGGGTGTAATCATGGTTTTCAATCACTTTTGCAAAAAGAAGATTCAGAGCGTTTTTGGCTTGAGCTAACTCATCTTCCGCACTGGAGGCTTTGAGCGCGATTAATTTTCCGTTTAGTTTAAGATATGGAATTGTCAGCTCGGACAAGATTTGCATACGAGCGACAGCGCGTGCTGTTACCAAATCAAATTGTGCTCGAAAATTTTTATCGTGTGCATAGTCTTCCGCACGACCATGGTAAAAATGAACGCCTTCAAGTCCTAGTTCTTCTGAAAGAACTTGTAAAAAGTTGATTCGTTTATTAAGAGAATCGATGATAGTAACCTCTATTTGAGGGTAGATAATTTTCATTGGTAGGCTAGGGAATCCAGCTCCAGCTCCAATATCCAAGAGCTGAATTGGCTCATTTTGAATATGACCTTGAAGGATTGGTGCGATAGAATCATAGAAGTGTTTCAGATAGACGTCACTTTCCTCTGCAATAGCTGTCAAGTTAATTTTCTCATTCCATTCCACCAACAGTTGAAAGTAGCGATGAAATTGTTGTTTTTGTTGGTCAGTTAATTGAATGCCTTGGTCTGCCAAGGTATTATAAAATAATTCAGGTTTCATATTCCTATCTTATCACAATTTTGAGAAAAGAAAAACCCAGAAGAATCTGGGAATCTCTTATTGGTTTGTATTTTCAGTGTTACCATTATTCTGTTGGTTTGATGAAGTATCTGAAGTCGATGTACCATCAGAAGTGGAAGTTTCAGTCTGTGTACCATTATCATGTGTTCCAGAAGCTGGTGTACTTGAAGAAGAACTGCTTGACGTTGAACTACTTGACGTTGAACTACTTGATGATGATTGTGACAAACTATTATAGTGATTTATATAAGCATTTTTGAGAGAAGAGCTATCTCTTAAATAGTAATTTCCACCAAAGTTAACAACTCCACTTGGAACTTCCCAATCGGTTGCAGTGTAATCAGAGTGCATAAAGGTCATCATATTATGGTAAACATCTGATGCAATCCGCATGCCATTATCTAAAATTGGGGTCATGCGGTTTGTATATCCTGTCCAAACCGCCATCGCATACTGACTAGAATATCCTACAAAGTTCTCGTCTGGGACCACCATGGTGTTATAGGCTGCTTCTGGAATAGCAGCGATAATTGATTCCATTTCAGTATCGGTATAGTTTGAGGTACCAGTTTTCCCAGCCATCGGAACACCAGTAACTGAAGCATTTAGTCCATATCCAACTTCCATTACGGACTTCATCATATCGGTCATCAAATAGGCTGTCTCTTCTGACATAACACGAGTTCCTGTTTGAGGAAATTCTTTTACAGTTCCATCTGAGAATACGATTTTATTGACGTATTGAGGTGCATAATAAGTTCCTCCATTTGCGAATGCGGCATAGGCAGCAGCCATTTTCTCACTGCTTGCCCCATATTCTCTACTTGTATCAGAAGTGTTACTTGAAATCGCATTAGAGTAATGAATTTCTGGGTAATTAATTCCAACTGAATTTAGGAACTTCAGTGAATTTTCTAGTCCAGTCGCTTCTAGTGCCTTGACGGCTGTAACGTTACGAGAATATTTTATTGCAGATTTGACAGTGAGACTACCGAAATATTTTTTGTCCCAGTTATTTACGGGTGTTGAGGTTCCCGGATAATTGTAGGGTTCATCAACAATGATATCTGCGGTTGAGCTGTATACCCCATTTTCGAAAGCCGGGGCATAATCTGTTATTGGTTTCATAGTTGATCCGAAATCACGGTTTGTTTCGACAGCCTGGTTTATTCCGAAAGAAACATTGCTTGGTTGGTTTCGAGCCCCTAATTGAGCGATCACCTTACCACTTGATACGTCAATAATAGTTGATGCAACTTGCAATAATTCATCTGGATACGATACATACATATCCGTATTATAAATGTTCCACAACTGTTGTTGAGCAGCTGAATCAACGTTTGTGTAGATATCCATCCCTGTAGTTAAAAGATTATAGCCTGTATTTTTTTCAACTTCCTCAATGACTTGTTTGAGGTAATTATCCATGTAAGCAGGATAGGCAGCATCGTTGGAAAGTGGAAGGAGACCGTCTGTTACAGGCGTTAGAATGGCTTGTTCATACTGACTATTGTCAATATACTTCTCAGCCAACATTTCTGAAAGAACGAGATCTCGTCTATTTTTTGCATCTTCAGGGTGGGAATATGGATCGTACTGGTTTGGTGCTTGTGGCATACCCGCTAACAATGCCAATTGGGCAAGGCTGAGTTCTTTTAATTCCTTACCATAAAAAGTTTCTGATGCAGTTTTCATGCCATATGTCCCATTTGACATATAGACTTTATTTACATAATAAGTAAGAATTTCCTGCTTGGTCTTCGTCTGCTCAAGCTGTAACGATAACCAAGCTTCCTGTACTTTACGCTTGAGATTCTGGTCTTCTGCAGACGTTGAGAAGTAGGTCAACTTGATAAACTGTTGATCAAGTGTAGACCCCCCTTGCAGATTCCCGCCTGCAAGGTTATGAAGCAAGGACCCAGCAATCCGAATAACATCTATCCCTCTATGGTTATAGAAGCGTTGGTCTTCAATTGCGACGATTGCATTTGCAAGATCAGTCGGAATTTCTTCAGTCGTTGCATTCGACCGTTTCTCAGTTCCTAAATCTGCAATCAATTGGCCGTCCTTATCATATATTTTACTGGAAACAGTCGCAGTTAAATCTTCTTCTGTTAATTTAGGAGCACTTAAGATATAGGATCCAACTAAAACTGCAGCAGCAACTATGCCCACTAATGCAAGAGCCAATAAGATATTTACCAAACCTAGTAAATATTTTTTAAAGGTTGTTGTTTTCAAATGATTTACCACCTAATAGTTTTTTTTCAATCACTGAAAGATAGGGAAGAGATGGAAATGAGTTCATCTCGACAACATATCCGAATTCTCTAATATATGTCAAAGGCATTGATTTTGTACCTTGATCAGAATGATAGTAGTGAATTAGATGAATTGCAGGTAATAAGTAGGTTTCCTTCAATGTTGAAAAGTGAAGAAGGACGAAACAAATCCCACCTTGCTCTACAACTTGTCGCATGTGCTCAATCTGGTGAGCATGGAAGTTTTTTAGGGGCATTGATTTTTTTTGGCGCGTTTCTTTTGCTTCAAAATCTATATAGTGTCCCTTAAAAACCCCAGAATAATCTGTCGTGGATGCTTGACGGAAATAAGCTTCAACAATTTTAGCTCGGCTTCGTTTCGGATAATCGACTTTTACAATTTGCACCGGAGTAGGTTTTTTATGAATCACTGCTAATCCATGAGCAAGGTAATATGCATTGCTTTCGTTAATTGCAGATTCAAAAGACATCCCACGATTTGCAAAGTCAATATGCTGAGATATGTTAGAGCTAGTTCTAGTGATTTTTTTTCCGATTTTATGTGGATAATTGACCATAGAACCCCTTCTTGATAAAATAAATATCAGCATATTATATCATAATTGAAGAAAAGAGTACAAGGAATGCATACTAATACCTTATTGGTAAGTGGTTACAAGCACACAGATTTAGGAATTTTTAAACAGAAGGATCCCCGTCTTCCAATTATAAAGGCTGCAATCAGAAATGATCTTCTTCATTTTTTAGAGGAAGGGGTTAAATGGTTTGTCTTTACAGGAAATTTAGGATTCGAATATTGGGTTTTGGAAGTTCTACAAGAGCTTCAATCAGAAGGGTACGAATGTAAATTAGCTTGTATATTTTTATTTGAAAATCATGGAGACCATTGGAATGAGTCCAATCAGGAAAAATTAACAAAATTTAAAAATGTTGATTTTGTGAAATACATTTATCCAAACTATCAATCTCCAGTTCAATTTCGTCAGTACAATCAATTTTTGATTGAAAATACAGATGGTGTATATTTATTTTATGATAACGATAATGAAACAAATTTGAAATATTTTGTTCATCAAGCTTTAAAAGAAGAAGAGTATACTGTTAAAAAACTGACCTTCGATGAACTAAATGAAGTGGCCGAAAATTTTTCGAATTTTGAGTGATTTAACTTGCTTTTTCCATGTTTTTTTTAATATAATAGAATCAGTGACGTTTAAGGGTAAGGGAGAGAGAGATGGCAAGCATTAAGTTGACTACTAAAGATATTTTTGAGCAAGATTTTAAAATTGGTTTTCGTGGATATGATCAAGATGAAGTAAATGATTTCCTTGATGATATCATGAAGGATTATGATGCGTATGAAGCGATTATAAAGGAATTGAAGGGAGAGATTGCCCGATTAAAAGCTCAAGCAGCCAATAATTCTCGTTCAGTGACAACAGTCGCAGAGGAAACTACTGCTGTATTGCGAACAGAACGTCAATCTTCAGCGACTAATTTTGATATTTTACGACGTCTTAACCGATTAGAAAAAGAAGTTTTTGGGAAACAAATCGTTCAAGATTAGTAATAAGGTGGAAATTGCAATTTTTGGATAATCGCGTGGTAGGATACTATCATGAGGAAAGTCCATGCTAGCACTGGCTGTGATGCCAGTAGTGTTTGTGCTAGGCGAACAAATAAGCCTAGGGACATCTTTGTATGTTACGGCGGTCAAACGAGCTAAGTCTTTGATATGCTTTAGTAGGCCTGAAAGTGCCACAGTGACGAAGTTTTTATGGAAACGTAAAAAATGGAACGCGGTAAACCCCACAAGTTAGCAACCCAAATTTTGGTCGGGGCATGGGATGGATGGAAACGAACAGAAATCCTGACTGTTTTGACAGTAGACAGATGATTATCGAAGGTGGCAGTACCTAGTGCCACCGGAACAAAACATGGCTTACAGAAAATTGCATATTATAGGTAGCTAGCTTTGCTAGCTTTTATTGTAGAGGAAATATATGAAAAAACAATTTGAATTCATTGCGACCGCAGCAGCAGGTTTGGAAGCAGTAGTTGGTCGTGAAATTCGTAACCTTGGCTATGAATGTCAAGTGGAAAATGGTCGTGTTCGATTCCATGGTGATGTAAAATCAATGATTGAGACAAATATTTGGTTACGTTCGGCAGATAGAGTAAAAATAGTCGTTGGACAATTTCCAGCTAAAACTTTCGAGGAGCTGTTTCAAGGAGTTTTTTATCTAGACTGGGAAAACTATTTGCCACTTGGCTGTAAATTTCCAATTTCAAAGGCTAAGTGTGTCAAATCTAAATTGCATAATGAACCTAGTGTACAGGCTATATCTAAGAAAGCAGTAGTAAAAAAATTGCAAAAACATTTCTCCCGTCCAGAAGGAGTCCCTCTGCAGGAGGTTGGAGCAGAGTTTAAAATAGAAGTATCTATTTTGAAAGATGTAGCAACAGTCATGATCGATACAACAGGTTCTAGTTTATTCAAACGCGGGTACCGTGTTGAAAAAGGTGGTGCCCCTATTAAAGAAAATATGGCGGCTGCTATTTTACAATTATCAAACTGGTATCCAGATAAACCGCTTATTGATCCTACTTGTGGATCGGGAACTTTCTGTATTGAGGCAGCTATGTTAGCCAAAAATATAGCACCGGGATTAAAGCGTTCATTCGCCTTTGAGGAATGGCCCTGGGTAGAGACTCAACTGGTTGCAGCATTACGCAAAGAAGCGCAAGCTTCTATCAAATCAGACTTGGTGTTAGATATAACTGGTTCGGATATCGATGCCCGTATGGTTGAGACAGCAAAAAGGAATGCCTTTGCGGCCGGAGTTGAACAGGACATTGTTTTCAAACAGATGCGAGTCCAAGATTTACGTACGGATAAACTAAATGGAGTTATTATTTCAAATCCACCATATGGTGAACGATTATTAGATGATAAAGCCATTGCTACATTGTACAAAGAGATGGGGCAAGTGTTTGAACCTCTCAAAACGTGGTCTATATTCATTCTAACGAGTGATGAACAGTTTGAAGTTCGTTATGGTCGGCAAGCAGATAAGAAACGGAAATTATATAATGGTACTTTAAAAGTTGATTTGTATCAATTTTTCGGACAACGGCTGAAACGCTCTACACAAGAAGTGCAGGCTTAGGAGGATATTGTGGTAGAAAAAAATAGTCATCACCTACCTCTAGATGAGGAAAATGTGTTGGATTTCGAGGTGGCAAAAGATTTAACGATTGAAGAAGCCGTCAAAAAACAAAAAGAAATAGAGGCTGGAGTAACAGAAGACGATGGATTGCTAGATCGTTATATTAAGCAACACCGTGAAGAAATTGAGTCTCAAAAATTTGAAACCCAAATTCATTCTGAGCCGTTACTTAAGACGATTGAAAATGATGTTGAAAATAAAACGGAAACAACAAATTCAATTCTAACTGAAAAGTCAGAAGAGGTGGAAAATCATCCATTATTATCTAGCGAAGACGATACTGCTGAGTATCAGAGAGAAGTATTGGATGAAATTCCAGTTGTGTCAACAATATCGAACATTGAAACAAATGGGGTTTTGGAAGACAAGGGATTTGAACTAGCTCAAGAAGATGAAAATCAAGTAGGTCTTTCAGCTAAAAAACAAAGAAAGGCAGTTTATTTTTGGTCAGCAGCTGGTTTATTATTTGTTGGTGTGGTAGCGACTGCTTTAGTTTGGATGAATTCCGCCGATCAACCATCATCAAATACGGATGCTAGTTCCACAAGTACTAGTCAAACCACGACCTCATCATCAACAGATGCAAATGTTACTGCTTTTGAGCAACTGTATGCTAGCTTCTTTACTGACAGTGGTTTGACAAAATTGAAGAATTCAGAATTTGGTAAGTTGACTGAGCTAAAAGCGTTACTAGATAAGCTAGATAAAAGCTCTGATAGCTATAAGAAAGCAAAAGAGCAGTACGATGCACTTGAGAAGGCAATTACAGCTATCCAAGCGACCAATGTCCAATTCGATAAAGACGTCATAGTAGATGGTGAAATTGATACGACCGCAACTGTTAAAGCAGGAGAAACACTTTCTGCAACCACAACAGGAATTAGTTCAGTAGATGCATTATTAGCTTCAGTTGTCAATTTTGGACGTTCACAGCAAGAAGTTGCTTCATCTACTGTAGAGACAGAAGCGAGTGTTGTAGCAAATAATCAAGGTGCAGAAACAGCAGTTGATACAAGTACCTCAGATGCAGCAACAACAGCGGGAGAAGAAGTAACAACTGCAATTTCAACTTCATATGGGATTACGATTCCAGCTGGAGTTACCTTGCAACGCGACCGTAGTCGAGTTCCGTATAATCAAGCGATGATTGATGATGCAAATAATGAGGCTTGGAACTTTACTCAGGGGACTTTAGAAAATATTGTGGCCATTTCACAACAACGTGGCTATATCACAGGCAATCAGTACATTTTGGAAAAAGTAAATATTATCAATGGTAATGGCTATTATAATATGTTTAAACCAGACGGTACCTACTTGTTCTCAATTAACTGTAAAACAGGTTATTTTGTTGGGAATGCTGCTGGCAATTCTGATGCTTTAGATTACTAATTCTTTCGAAAATCAATATTATCTGTTGTCAAGCGCTAGTTCTAAGTTTTTGTATAAAATATCTCAACGAAAGGACTGGAGTGAAAAAATGGAACAAATTGTAGTTGCTTCAGCCCGAGTCTAGAAACTAGAAAATGAGGAAAAAATTTGAAGATGCAAGTCTCCACGATTTGTAATTCAAACTCAAAATCTGGCTACAATATCGGTTGATTTTCATTGAGTAAAATAATGAATAATACAAAAAGGTTTACAACCAGATTCGATGGAATAGCTGTAAACCTTTTTTATTAGATGATGTTTCTCTCAAAGGCATCAGTAGAGATTCCTTGAGATAAAATTAATTTTGCCCACTCTTTTGCAGAGTGGAGGCTGTGGTCTTTGTAGTTTCCGCATGACTCAATTGTTGTCCCTGGAACATCTTCCCAAGTAATTCCTTCAGCAATTTCCTCTAAACTTGATTTGATGACCTGAGCGATTTGAGTCGGGTCTTGTTTCCCCCACATAATCATATGGAACCCAGTTCGGCAACCGAATGGAGAACAGTCGATGAGCCCGTCAATACGTTGGCGAATCAACTTTGCCAAGAGATGTTCAATAGTATGCAAACCAGCGGTATCCATTGCGTTTTCGTTCGGTTGAATCAGACGAATATCAAAGTTGGTAATGATATCTCCTTTTGGTCCAACTTCTTCGGAAATTAAGCGAATATATGGCGCTTTAACAATCGTATGGTCTAATTCAAAACTTTCAACAACTACTTCTTTTTTCATAGGATCCTCCATAAAAGTGATAAATTCATTATAGCATATTTATGATTTTGGAATTGTGAAATCGTTTCAAATATGGTAAAATAGAAACAGATTTTGTAAAAATCGAATATTAAGTCTATGTTAGATGCTGTTAGAAATCGATGAGTCGTATGGTTTTGACAAGTGATGAAAAGAAGCAAAATAACATGGCTGAAAGAGGTAGAATATGGAAATCATTACAGTTGTAGTGACTCTTGTTTCTGCTGTCATTGGTTTAGTAATTGGTTACTTTGCCATTTCTTTGAAGATGAAGTCTGCAAAAGAAGCTGCAGAATTGATGCTTTTGAACGCGGAACAAGAAGCAAATAATGTTCGTGGTCGTGCTGAAGATCAAGCTGAAGCTATTCTACAAACAGCAGAACGTGATCGTAAAACTTTGAAAAAAGAGTTGCTTTTGGAAGCAAAGGAAGAGGCACGCAAGTATCGTGAAGAAATTGCAGAAGAATTTAAATCAGAGCGTCAAGAATTAAAACAAATTGAGTCTCGCTTAACAGAACGAGCAAGTAATTTGGATCGCAAAGACGACAATTTAACCAACAAAGAAAAGACTTTGGAGAAAAAAGAACAGAGTCTGACTGATAGATCTAAGCACATAGATGAGCGTGAGCAAGAAGTTGCAAAGTTAGAGGAGCAAAAAGCACTAGAGTTAGAAAGGGTAGCGGCCTTAAGTCAAGATGAGGCGAAGGAGATTATCTTAGCAGATACGCGTGATAAGTTATCTCATGAAATCGCTACGCGTATTAAGGAAGCAGAGCGTGAAGTAAAAGAGCGATCTGATAAGATGGCGAAAGACCTATTAGCTCAAGCAATGCAGCGTATTTCTGGTGAATATGTTGCTGAACAAACGATAACCTCTGTCCATTTGCCAGATGATGCAATGAAAGGACGTATCATTGGTCGAGAAGGTCGAAATATTCGTACATTTGAAAGTCTAACAGGGATTGATGTGATTATCGACGATACTCCAGAAGTGGTTGTTCTTTCAGGATTTGATCCAATACGTCGGGAAATCGCTCGAATGACAATGGAGACATTGCTGCAAGATGGTCGTATTCATCCGGCTCGCATTGAAGAATTAGTAGAAAAACACCGTATTGAAATGGACAATCGCATCCGTGAATACGGGGAAGCGGCTGCTTATGAAGTAGGTGTTCCAAATCTGCATCCAGATTTGATAAAAATCATGGGTCGACTTCATTTCCGTACGTCTTACGGTCAAAATGTTCTTCGACATTCAATCGAAGTTGCAAAATTGGCAGGCGTGCTTGCAGCTGAATTAGGTGAAAATGTGAATTTGGCTCGCCGGGCTGGATTCTTACATGACATAGGAAAAGCGATTGATCGAGAAGTTGATGGTAGTCATGTCGAAATCGGAACAGAGTTAGCTAAAAAATACAAGGAACATCCCGTTGTTGTTAACGCAATTGCAAGTCATCACGGTGATGTTGAAGCGACAAGTACGATTGCAGTTATTGTCGCTGCGGCTGACGCTTTGAGCGCAGCCCGTCCGGGTTCACGTCGCGAATCAATGGAGGCTTACATTAAACGACTTCACGATTTGGAAGAAATTGCTAATAGTTTTGATGGGATCAAACAATCTTATGCCATCCAAGCTGGTCGTGAGATTCGTATTATTGTGCATCCAAATAAGGTTAGTGATGATAAGATCACCATATTGGCACATGATATCCGTGAGAAAATTGAAAACAATTTGGATTATCCAGGAAATATAAAGATAACAGTCATTCGTGAAACGCGAGCAACAGATATTGCAAAATAAAGTCTGAAAATGAATATGAAAGAGTCTGAATGAGATACCATCAAATGTTAGAGAAAATCTGGTAGTTGAAGGTGAATCAAATAGGCTCTTTTCTAGTTCTAAAATGTCTTTAGAGATGAAAAAGGAAAATGTATGAACTACATTTAAAAGCAGTTGAAATTCAGACCAAATTTTGTTACACTAGAATGAAAGATTTAAAAGGAGATATCATGCAAGAGCGAGGGTTACTCATTGTCTTTTCTGGACCATCGGGTGTTGGAAAAGGGACTGTTCGAAAGGAAATTTTTGAAAGCTCCGATAATAAGTTTGAATATTCTGTTTCCATGACGACACGTCCTCAACGACCAGGAGAGGTGGATGGCGTTGATTATTTCTTCCGTAGCCGAGAAGAATTTGAAGAATTGATTCGCCAAGGTCAAATGTTGGAATACGCTGAATATGTCGGTAATTATTATGGTACACCTTTAACATACGTCAATGAAACTCTCGATAAGGGAATAGATGTCTTTTTAGAAATTGAAGTTCAAGGTGCTCTTCAAGTGAAGAAGAAGGTTCCAGATGGAGTTTTTATCTTTTTGACGCCACCTGATTTAGAGGAATTACAAGATCGCTTGATTGGTCGTGGAACGGATAGTGAAGAGGTAATCCGCCAACGAATTGAACGTGCAAAAGAAGAAATCGCCTTGATGCGCGAGTATGATTATGCAGTTGTCAATGACGAAGTACCATTGGCGGCTGCACGTGTCAAACGGATTATTGAAGCAGAACATTTTCGTATAGATCGAGTAATTGGTCGCTATGATGAAATGATTCGCGAGCAATTAGCAGAACGATAATAGAAAGAGGAGAGAAACGCATTATGATGTTAAAACCGTCTATTGATACCTTGTTAGACAGGGTACCATCTAAGTATTCTTTGGTTATTCTTATGGCTAAACGTGCCCGTGAATTGGAAGCGGGAGCGAAACCAACCCAGGAATTTACTTCAGTTAAATCTACCCTTCGTGCTTTGGAGGAGATTGAATCTGGAAATGTGGTCATTCACCCAGACCCAAAAGCAAAAAGAGAAGCTGTTCGTCGCCGAGCTGAGGAAGCAAAGCGTTTAGCTGAGGAAGAAGAACGTAAAATCAAAGCTCAGATTGCTAAAGAAAAAGAAGTCGGCGAAAAAATTTAAATATAAAACTCGGTTGGCACTACCATCCGGGTTTCTTTTCACTTTCAGATTGATAGATATTTTGATAGAAAGGAGGTAGGTCATTTAGTTTATCTTTTAATATTTGTTCCAATTAATAGTTGGAGTTTATACATAAAGTGAACCTTGTTCGCATCAGTCGTGGTATTAGAAGGTAAAATAAATGGAGATGGTATGTTAGCACAGGTTATTGTAGACGTCCCTTTGATGCAGACAGATCAAGCTTATTCCTATCGAGTTCCAGCTGAGTTGGAAGAGGGGCTCAAGGTTGGCGTGCGTGTCCATGTACCCTTTGGTAAGGGAAGTCGGCTGATTCAAGGGATTGTAGTTGAGTTGATTGATGAAGAAGATGAAAATAACTTACAAGACTTGAAAGAGCTTGCTGAGGTTTTGGACTATAGTCCTGTTCTCAATCAAGAGCAATTTTGGTTGGCAGACCAGATGAGGAAGTCGGTCTTCTCCTATAAAATTACCCTCTTAAAATCTATGTTGCCTAGCATGCTCAATTCGACCTATGACAAATTGCTCCGTCCAGGGCCTGGTTTGGAAATGGCAGAGCAGCTTAGTCTGTTTGGTAATAAGGAGCAGATTCGTTTTTCTGACTTGGACGTGACAGAGCAAGGAAAAATCATGCGTCTAGCCCAGTCAGGAAAAATCTTGGTAGACTATGTGGCCAAGGATAAGAAACAGATTAAGACAGAAAAATGGTACCGAGTTTGTCTGGAGAAATTACGAAAAGCAGACATTAGCAATCGAGCAAAAAAACGGCAGCAGTTAAGGGAATTTCTTCTGGAACATTCTGAAGACGAGCCCCTTTCAAACCTAAAATCGGACTATCCAGCTGATACGCTCCGCTATTTCCAAGAAAAAGGCTATATAGAAGTCTGGGAAGAGGAAGTGTCGCGGACTCAGGGAGTTTTTGATAAGGTGGAAAAAACGCAGGCCTTGGATTTGAATCCAGAGCAGTCGATCGCGGTTCGTGAGATTGTGGCCTCTATTGGTCAGGAAAGCCAGACATTTCTACTGCAAGGAGTGACAGGTTCTGGGAAGACGGAGGTTTATCTCCAGGTCATTGATAGGGTTTTAAAAATGGGGAAAACGGCCATTATGCTGGTGCCTGAAATATCCTTGACCCCTCAGATGACTAATCGTTTTATCTCTCGTTTTGGTCAGCAGGTTGCTATTTTGCACTCGGGCTTGTCTGATGGTGAGAAGTATGACGAGTGGAGAAAGATTGAGACGGGGAATGCCCAAGTGGTTGTTGGGGCACGTTCGGCTATTTTTGCACCATTGACAAACTTGGGCGTTATCATCATTGATGAGGAGCATGAGGCGACCTACAAGCAGGACAGCAATCCACGCTACCATGCGCGCGATGTGGCAAAGTTGCGGGCAGACTATAATCGAGCGACTCTGGTCTTGGGGTCTGCTACGCCGAGTCTTGAAACACGGGCTCGGGCTAGTCGAGGAGTCTATGGGAGACTGACTCTTAATCAGAGGGCCAATCCCTTGGCTCGTATTCCAGAAGTGGAAGTTGTGGATTTTCGAGATTACATTGGTCAGCAGGAGTCCAGTACCTTTACCCCTGTTTTGATTGATAAGATTAAAGAAAAGCTAGCTCGTAAGGAACAGGTCGTTCTTATGTTGAATCGGCGGGGTTATTCTTCTTTTGTCATGTGTCGTGATTGTGGGAGTGTTGACCAGTGTCCCAACTGTGATATTTCCCTAACGCTCCACATGGATACAAAGACGATGAATTGCCACTACTGCGGTTTTCAAAAGGGGATTCCTCAGACCTGTCCAAACTGCCAAAGTCGTTCCATTCGTTATTATGGGACGGGTACGCAAAAGGCCTACGATGAATTGCAGGAGATCTTGCCAGAAGCTAGAATTTTGCGTATGGATGTGGATACTACCAAGAAAAAAGGTGCTCATGAGGACTTGCTCGAACGGTTTGGTCGAGGCAAAGCGGATATTCTTCTGGGAACCCAGATGATTGCCAAAGGCTTGGATTTTCCAAATGTGACGCTGGTCGGGGTGCTCAATGCTGACACGGCCCTCAATTTGCCTGATTTTCGGTCTTCCGAGCGGACCTTCCAGTTGTTAACTCAGGTAGCTGGTAGGGCCGGTCGAGCTGATAAGGAAGGGGAGGTCCTGATTCAGACCTACAACCCCAATCATTATGCCATTGCTTTTGCCAAGGAGCAGGATTATGAAGGTTTCTATCGTTATGAGATGGGCATTCGGAAAAATCTTGGCTATCCACCTTACTATTTTACGGTTGGCTTAACCTTTTCACACAAGTCAGAAGAATTTGTCGTGAAAAAAGCCTATGAAACTGTAGCCTTTCTCCGTCAACACTTAAAGGATGCAATTCAAATCTTGGGACCAACGCCCAAGCCTATTGCCAGAACCCATAATCTCTACCACTACCAGATTATCTTGAAATACCGGCATGAAGACCGTTTGGAAGAAGTCTTGAACCAGATTTTGGATTGGACACAGGAGAGAGAAAATCAAGATTTGCGGCTGATTATTGACAATGAACCGCAGAATATGATGTGAGGTCACTATTGATCTTGCATTTTTTTATTCCAAATTTATTTTCATAGAGCGTTATTAATTTAAATAAACCTTGAATTAAGGAAAAAATAAGTATAAATGGTATAATTAGGAGATAGTATAATCAAAAATTAGTACGAATGAAAGGGAGATGAGAAAGGAAGCATGACAAAGTTGATTTTTATGGGAACACCAGCGTTTTCGGCTACTGTCTTAAAGGGGTTATTAGCGGATAATAATTATGAAATACTTGCTATTGTAACCCAACCAGACCGAGCTGTTGGACGAAAAAAGGTTATCCAGATGACACCTGTGAAAGAAGTAGCTTTGGAATACAATTTACCAGTCTATCAACCAGAGAAGCTATCAGGAAGCCAAGAAATGGATGAGCTGATGAATTTAGGAGCAGATGGGATTGTGACGGCAGCTTTTGGGCAATTCCTACCAACCAAATTATTGAACTCAGTTGACTTTGCAGTCAATGTTCACGCTTCTCTTCTTCCTAAATACCGTGGCGGTGCCCCCATCCATTACTCTTTGATTAACGGTGATGACCGTGCCGGAGTAACCATCATGGAAATGGTCAAGGAAATGGATGCCGGTGATATGATTTCCAGCAATAGTATTGCTATTGAAGAAAGCGACAATGTCGGTACCTTGTTTGAAAAGTTGGCTGTTGTTGGTCGGGACTTATTGTTAGAAACCCTACCAGCCTATATTGCTGGTGACTTGAAACCAGTCGCTCAAAATCCTGAACAGGTAACCTTCTCGCCAAATATTCAGCCAGAGGAAGAGGTGCTGGATTGGAATAAGACAGCTCGTCAACTATTTAATCAGATTAGAGGTATGTACCCATGGCCTGTTGCCCACACCTATTGGCGAGGGGAACGGTTTAAAATTCAAGAAGCTGTTGAAACAGGAGGTGAAGGTCCAGCCGGTCAGGTTATTGCTCGAAGCAAGAAAGAATTGGTAATTGCGACAGGTCAGGGAGCACTTTCTCTGAAAACAGTCCAGCCGGCTGGTAAGCCAAAAATGACAATTGCGGACTTCTTGAATGGAGCTGGTCGAGATATCAAGGTGGGAGATCGATTTGGTGGTCAATAAACATGAATCAGCAAGAAGTCTAGCCTTATCCGTATTGGAACAAGTCTTTGATCAGGGAGCTTACTCGAACATCGCTCTCAATAAGGCCCTAGAATCTTCTCGTTTATCAGCACAGGACAAGGGCTTGGTGACCGAGTTGGTTTATGGGACGGTTTCTCGTAAAATTACCCTAGAGTGGTATTTGGCACGTTTTATTGAGGATAGGGAAAAGTTAGATACATGGGTTTACTATCTACTCATGTTGAGTCTGTATCAGCTACTCTATTTGGATAAACTGCCTATTCACGCTGTAGTCAATGAGGCTGTACGAATCGCGAAAAGAGGCCGTGGAACAGACAAGTTTGTCAATGCAGTTCTTCGTAAAATCAGTCAGACTTCGTTGCCAAGTCCATCTGATATTAAACGAAAAAATAAACGGTTATCTATTCAATATTCTGTACCTGTTTGGTTGGTCCAGACCTTAATTACGGAATACGGTGAGGACCGCGCAGAGAAGATTTTACAAAGTCTGCACACTCGAAACAAAGCCAGTGTTCGCGTGACAGATAGTAAACAAGTAAATCGTTTAGCAAGAGAATTAGGTGCGGATGTTTCAAAATTATCACCTTTTGGTCTGGTAAAATCTCATGGACACTTTGCAGGAACAGATTATTTTAAAGATGGGCTTTTAACGATCCAAGATGAAACCAGTCAACTTGTTGCTCCAACGTTGAAACTACAGGGTCAGGAAACAATCTTGGATGCCTGTGCAGCTCCGGGTGGAAAAACCTGTCATATAGCGAGTTATCTTACAACTGGTAAAGTCACTGCATTGGACCTTTATGATCATAAGTTGGCGTTAATTGAAGAGAATGCTCATCGATTAGGGTTGACAAATAAAATAGAAACAATACGATTGGATGCAAGCCAAGTTCATGAAACATTTGATCCCGATAGCTTTGATAAAATATTGGTGGATGCTCCTTGTTCCGGAATAGGGCTTATCCGTCGTAAGCCAGATATTCGTTACAATAAAGCTGCTATGGATTTTGATTCGTTGAAACATATTCAATTGCGAATATTAGACAGTGTTTGCCAAACTCTTAAAATAGGTGGTATAATAACCTATAGTACTTGTACGATTATTACCAAGGAAAACCAAGAAGTGATTCAGGAGTTTTTGGCCAATCATCCGAATTTTGAGCAGGTGCCTCTTGAGCATCCTCTGCCGGATATTGTAGTGGATGGTTGTTTATTGATTACACCGGAGCTATATGAGACAGATGGATTTTTCATTAGTCAAATAAGAAGAAAATCCTAGAATAAGAGGAGGAAGTTGCGTAGCAACTGTATAATAAATATGGAAATTGCATTATTAACTGATGTGGGACTTAAGCGTTCAAACAACCAAGATTACGTGAATCGCTATACCAATAGAGCTGGGATTGATTTAATTGTATTGGCAGATGGTATGGGTGGGCATAGAGCAGGGCATATTGCTAGTGAAATGACAGCAACTGATCTCGGAATCGCTTGGGTTGATACTCAATTATCAACATTGAATGATGTTCGCGAATGGATGGTCCATGTCATTGATCAAGAGAATAAAAAAATCCATGAATTGGGACAAACCGAAGAATACAAAGGGATGGGTACAACTTTAGAAGCTGTTGTCATTATCGATAATCAAATGATTTTTGCTCACGTAGGAGATTCACGTATTGGATTGATTCGTAATGGTGAATATACTCGCCTTACAAATGACCATTCTCTAGTTGGAGCCTTGGTAAGAGCAGGTCAATTGACGGAGGAAGAAGCTCAACGCCATCCGCAAAAGAATATTGTTACTCAATCTATTGGTCAAGCAGATCCAGTTGAACCTGATATTGCTTTAAAGACGTTAGAGGCGGGTGATTTTATCATTGTTAATAGCGATGGTTTGACCAATATGGTTTCAGTCGAAGATATACGAGATATTGTGCTTAGCGAGGTTGCGCTGGAGAGTAAGGTTGAGACCTTGATTCGATTTGCGAATAATGCCGGCGGTTTGGACAATATTACAGTTGCTCTTCTACATATAACGGAGGAGGCGCACTAATGATTCAAATCGGTAAAATTTTTGCCGGTCGGTATCGAATTATTCGGCAAATTGGTCGCGGGGGAATGGCAGATGTTTACCTTGCAAAAGATTTGATATTAGATGGTCAAGAGGTTGCTGTTAAAGTTCTTCGCACCAACTATCAGACTGACCAAATTGCGGTTCAGCGTTTTCAAAGAGAAGCACGAGCGATGGCAGAATTGGATCACCCGAATATTGTTCGTATCTCAGATATTGGCGAGGAAGATGGTCAACAATATTTGGCTATGGAGTATGTCAATGGATTAGACCTGAAACGCTATATTAAAGAAAATGCACCTCTTGCAAATGATGTAGCTGTTCGTATTATGGGACAAATTCTATTAGCAATGCGGATGGCACATACTAGAGGAATTATTCACAGGGATTTAAAACCTCAAAATGTACTTTTGACAACGGATGGAGTTGCAAAGGTGACAGACTTTGGTATTGCAGTTGCATTTGCTGAAACAAGTCTGACTCAAACAAATTCAATGCTTGGATCAGTTCATTACCTCTCTCCTGAACAAGCTCGTGGTGCAAAAGCGACGATTCAAAGTGATATCTATGCAATGGGGATTATCCTTTTTGAAATGTTGACAGGGCGAATCCCATATGATGGAGATAGTGCAGTTACTATTGCATTACAACATTTCCAAAAACCCCTGCCATCAGTTAGAGAAGAAAATGCTAATGTTCCACAAGCTCTCGAAAATGTTGTGTTAAAAGCAACGGCAAAGAAGCTTAGTGAACGGTATAAGTCTGTTGCAGAAATGTATGCGGATTTAGCTTCATCACTTTCAATGGACAGAAGTAATGAGCCTCGAATTGTTTTAGAAGGCAATAAAGTCGATACCAAAACCTTACCAAAATTATCACAGGTAAACGTTGAGAATAAGAGTCAGGAAGACAGCGAAAAAAATTTCAAGGAATTGCCTAATAACCAGACCTCTCCTTCAAAAAACGTATCAAAGCAGGCTTTGAAACCACGACGCGGGTTGAGGACGCGATACAAAGTTTTAATTGGAGCGATTATTTTGACAATTGCGGCTTTGGGATTTTTGATATACAGTACCCCTTCTACAGTACAAGTTCCTGATGTAGTTGGTGAAACCTTAGATGTCGCAAAGGAAAAAATTGAGGTAGCAGGACTGGTTGTTGGAGATGTAAAAGAAGAGGCCTCGACAGAATATAAGGAAGGAACTGTTATTCGGACTAGTCCTGTGGCCAAGACTTCTAGGATGGAAGGTAGCAAAGTTGACATTTTTGTAGCTAGGGTCGCTATGGTCACTGTACCAAATTTAATTGGAAGCGATGCAGACTCCGCTCAAAAAGAATTGGAAGATTTAGGGTTTAAGGTAACGCTTAAAAAAGAATATAGCGATACTGTAGAAGAAGGCTATGTCATTAAGACAGACCCTGTAGCAAATAGTTCAAAAGAAAAAGGCAGTACAATTACGGTGGTAGTGTCTAAAGGGGTACAACCAAAAACAGTTCCAGATGTTACCGGAAAATCACAAGACACTGCGAAACAACTTCTTGAGGCAGCTGGATTTATTATAGGTACTATTTCAGAAGAGTATAGTGATAGTGTTGCAGAAGGAAATGTTATTAGTACAGATCCTCAAGCAAAAGTAGAATTAGAGAAAGGTTCTATTGTTAATATGGTAGTTTCTAAAGGGAAGGAAATTATCATGCCGGATCTTGTTTCTGCATGCTATACTTACTCCGAAGCTCGAAATCAGCTACAATCCTTAGGTGTTACCACAATAGAAAAACAAGAGGATCGTAGTTATACAACCACAACTAGTGATATTGTCGTAGGTCAGTATCCTGCTGCGGGCACTGTCATTGATGGACCAGTGACATTGTATGTATCAGTCGCGACTACGAGCACAAATTCTACCAGTACTACAGGTTCCTCCTCAAGTACTTCTACTAGTAGTAGCGAATAGTTTTCATATTTAGTATTATTTATAAAGGGAGAACGATAATGTTCTCTCTTTTAATGTTAGTAAATATACGTATATTTTTGTTTTATAGACATAATTTAATTGGGTATCTTGGTTTTAAATATTCCATCTAAAGAAGGAGTTATTTTTCTGAAATTTTGGTAAAATAATATAGAAAGGAAATAATGATATGTGGAAAATTAGAATATTTCTACTTTTAGAGAGTGTTCTGTTCACTCTAGCCTTGTTCGATGTGGTGGCAAATGAATCAAGTAGAACACTACTATTGATGGCTACACTGCTTCTTGTGATTTGGAATTTTTTAGGAAGAGAGCTCAGTAGTATCCTATTAATTAGTGCAGTCTCTTTAATATTTTTAGTATTTGTATTAAATCCGTTCTTTATCATTGGCATAATGATGCTCGTGGTGTATATGTTGGTGAACTTCTTTTCACGATATGAAAAACGAAATCAGTATACTCATATTATTTTTGATGATCATGCATTGGTTGCCCAAAAAGAAAAAAATAGGTGGTTTGGTGGTCAAAACCATTCGCAGGATCGGTATGGATTTGAAGATATTAATATTGTCCGTCTCTTTGGTAACGATGTAGTTGACTTAGACCAAACAGTACTTGTTGGTCGCGATAATATTGTTGTTATACGCAAAATATTTGGAAAAACAAAAATTATTTTGCCTATCGATGTTGAAATTTCTGTATCTGCTTCAAGCATATATGGTCGTGTTCAATTTTTAGATCTCTCTTTTTGGGATTTGCGAAATGAAAGTATTTCTATAGCTAGCCCAGGTTATCGTGATTCACATAAACGGGTAAAAGTAGTAGTCAATAGTTTGTTTGGTGATGTGGAGGTAATCCGCGTATGATCAAAAGAAGAACCTATTTTCTGCTTGTTTGGCTATCAGCACTGATTGTATTAGTTGTCATTGCATCCGTATTACCATTGTTGAATTATTCGTTATTGAATCCGTCTCTCTGGGTTTCTACGAATCAATTTATAATGACAATCGTTCTATTGATTATTGTGCTGAGCCTTTTTTTGGGAATTTTGGTCCAAACAGTATCCCTCGTATCCACTCAAGTAATACGCTTAAAATTGCAGGCAATTTTGAAAAACAAGCCGATTAAGGACAACCATGAAGAAGATCCCCTTTTATTACAATTATCTGATAAAGTTAAAACTTTAACTAGACAGGTTCAAATGTTAGATAATCAAGACTTGGTAAATCGTGAAGAGATTGTCGAGGGGGAAAGAAAAAGGATTGCAAGGGATTTGCATGATACGGTTAGTCAAGAATTGTTTGCGACGAGTATGATTTTGTCTGGTCTTTCATCTAATATTCTTTCGCTTCCACGAGAAACAGTTCAGGAACAGTTGGTTTTGGTAAAGGATATGATTGAGTCTGCTCAAAGAGATTTAAGGATATTACTGCTTCATCTACGTCCAAGTGAACTTGAAAGTAAAACCTTAGTAGAAGGATTAGAACTTGTATTACGTGAAGTGAGCGATAAAAGTAGTATTGTTGTCCATTTTCAACATGACGTAAATGGATTACCAAAGTTAATAGAAGAACACCTTTTCCGTATTGCACAGGAAATCATTAGTAATACTTTGCGGCATGCCAAAGCCAAGCATTTGGATGTGTACTTATTGCAAAAAGAGACAGAGTTACAGTTGAAAATGACTGATGATGGTATTGGTTTTCAACAGGGTGCTGATGATAAATTGAGTTACGGATTACAAAATATACGTGAGCGGGTCGAGGATATGGCTGGGACGATTGAAATTCGTACGGCTCCGAATAAGGGGGTTGCCATTGATATTCGTATCCCTCTATTGAAAGGAAAAGAAGATGAATGCGATTCGAGTGATGTTGATTGATGACCATGAAATGGTGCGTTTAGGATTAAAAAGTTACTTAAACTTACAGCCAGATGTTGAGGTAGTAGCGGAAGCTGGAGACGGTGAAGAAGGTTTAACAAAGGCACTCGAGGTCAAACCAGATGTCGTTGTGATGGACTTAGTTATGCCTAAAATGACTGGTGTCGAAGCTACTTTAGCATTGTTGAAGGAATGGCCTCAAGCACAAATTGTGATACTAACATCCTATTTAGATAATGAAAAGATTTACCCAGTGTTAGAAGCAGGTGCACGAGGCTATATGTTAAAAACATCGAGTGCAGATGAAATATTATCTGCGATTCGTAAAGTTGCGCGTGGAGAATATGCAATCGAAACTGAGGTTGAGAAAAAAGTGGAGCATCACAAGCGTTACCCAGATTTACATGAAGACTTGACGGCTCGCGAACGTGAAATATTAACCCTTTTAGCAAAGGGGTATGATAATCAACGAATTGCTGATGAATCCTTTATTTCTTTGAAGACGGTCAAAACTCACGTATCTAATATTTTATCTAAGCTAGAAGTCAGTGATCGGACACAAGCAGTTGTTTATGCGTTTCAGCATGGTCTTGTACCACAAGATGAAGAATAGTGATATAATAGAAAGATAGTTAGTTAGCTTCCGGAAAGGATATCGAATATAGTGGATGCAAAATTAAAATATAGAGCCAAAAAAATCAAGATAGTCTTTTTTGATATTGATGATACACTTCGGGTTAAAACCACTGGATATATGCCAGAATCTATTCGGCAGGTCTTTAAATCCTTGAAAGAAAAGGGTATTCTAACAGGAATTGCCTCTGGTCGTACACCATATGGAATAGTGCCAGAAATTAAGGCATTGCAACCGGATTATTTTGCCATGATTAATGGCTCATATGTTGAAAATGCCAAAGGGCAAGTGGTCTACCATCAACCAATGTCTTCTGAGTTGGTGAAGTCTGTAATAGACTGGACGAAGGAAGTTGGTATTGAATATGGATTGCTAGGTAGTAAAAAAGGAACTCTATCAGCTCGGACCGATCGGATTAGTCAAGTGATTGATTTGATTTATGATGGCCTGGAAACCGACCCTGAATTTTACAAGGGGAATGATATTTATCAAATGTTGACCTTTGAAAATGATGGACAAAAAGTCGAATTGCCAGCTCAATTGCAGGAAGATTTGCGAACGGTTCGTTGGGATGCTATTTCATCAGATATTGTTTTAAAAGATTCCTCTAAGGCAGCTGGTGTGGCTAAAATAGTTGAAAAACTTGGTTTAAAACCAGAGAATGTTCTTGTTTTTGGGGATGAGCTCAATGACATTGAATTATTTGAGTATGCAGGGATTGCAATTGCAATGGGGCATTCACATCCAGAATTGCAAAAACGTGCTGATTATATTACAAAAAAAGTAGAAGAAGATGGCATTTTTGATGCCTTGGAGAAATTAGGTATGGTCGAGAAAGAAAAAAAATATCCACAATTAGACGTGGTTAAGGCTGAAGGTCCAGTTGCACATATTAAGACGAATCATGGAGTTTTAAATGTAAAACTTTTCCCTGAGATTGCTCCAAGAACAGTAGCAAACTTTGTAGCTCTTTCTAAGGATGGCTATTATGATGGTATTATTTTCCATCGGATTATCAAAGATTTCATGATTCAAGGTGGAGATCCAACTGGAACTGGTATGGGTGGTGAATCAATCTATGGTGGTTCATTCGAAGATGAGTTTTCTATGGAAGCCTTTAACCTTCGTGGTGCCCTCTCAATGGCAAATGCCGGGCCAAATACCAATGGCAGTCAATTCTTTATTGTCCAAAATCAAAATTTTCCTTATAATGCAAAAGAGTTAGAACGTGGTGGATGGCCAAAACAAATTGCTGAAGCATATGTTGACAATGGTGGAACACCGCATTTAGATCAACGGCATACAGTATTTGGACATTTAATGGATACAGCGTCATTTGATGTATTAGATACCATTGCAGCGGTGGCGACGGATTCAGCAGACCGACCGCATGAAGATGTTGTGATTGAGACAATCGAGATTGAGGATTAAAATGAAAATCGGTGATAAGGTTAAAGGGACAGTTACGGGTATTCAACCATACGGGGCCTTTGTAGATTTGGATAATGGTCAAACTGGGCTCATTCATATTTCTGAAATTAAGACTGGATTTGTTGATAATATATTTGATTATCTTAAAATAGGTCAGGAAGTGATTGTACAGGTTGTTGATTATGATGAATATTCAGGAAAAGCGAGTTTATCTATTCGCACACTTGAAGAAGAATATCAAAAAATTCCTCGTCATCGCCGTTTTACGAATGAACGTCATAAAATAGGGTTTGCTCCGTTAGCCAAACATTTGCCAACATGGATTAAGGAAACAAAAGAATTTTTAGATAAAACGAAAAAGGCTAAGGGAAATCCCTAAGCCTTTTTGAAATAGTATGTTTTTCGCAATCTACATTATCAGTTGACAACAACCATGACAAGCGAAAAGCTCCAAGAGGAGCTTCCGGTCTGTTCTCTAAAAATAAGAATATAGTAGAGTCCAATCATTGACTCTTTTAATTTTCATTGAAAATTAGTCATTAAATTCGTAAAGTGCAGTTGATAAATAGCGTTCGCCATTATCTGCCAAAATTGCTAAAACTTTTTTACCTGCACCTAATTCCTTGGCAACTTCAATAGCTGCGTGTATCGCTGCACCGGATGAAATACCAACAAGGAAACCTTCTTGTCCACCGATGGCACGTCCAATAGCTAAAGCATCATCAGATTTCACTCGAATAATACCGTCGTATGAATTGGTATCCAAAGTATCTGGAATGAAACCAGCTGAAATTCCCTGAATCTTATGTGGGCCAGGTGCTTCGCCAGAAAGAACAGCGGACTCATCAGCTTCTACAGCATATACAGCAATGTTAGGATTGGCAGCTTTCAAAACATGAGAAACGCCGCTTACTGTACCTCCGGTACCAACACCAGATATAAAAGCGTCTAACCCAGTTGGACCAAAATCTTCCAAAATTTCCTGTCCTGTTGTATCTTCATGAATTTTTGGATTTGAAGGGTTGGCAAACTGGAATGGGACCCAACCATTTTTTTCTTTAGCAATTTCTTGTGCTTTAGCAATTGCACCTTTCATACCTTCGCTACCGGGAGTAAGTACTAAATCAGCCCCATAAGCTTGGATGATTTTGCGACGCTCAATACTCATTGTTTCAGGCATAACAATAATCACTTTATAACCTTTTGCCGCACCAACCCATGCAAGTCCGATTCCGGTATTACCACTTGTTGGCTCTACAATTGTATCACCTGGTTTGATAGTACCAGCTTTTTCTGCATCCTCAATCATTGCCAAAGCAATACGATCTTTAACAGAAGAACCAGGGTTAAAAGCTTCCAACTTAACATAAACATCTGCCGCACCTTCAGGTACGATATTGTTGAGTTTAATAATTGGTGTGTTTCCTACTAATTGCGTAATATTTTGATAAATAGCCATAAGGCACCTCCATTTAAAGTTACTGATCTTTATATTATATTATATAGTAGAAAATGAAAAAAGTATAATATAAAAAAACTATCTCAGTGTTAAGAAAAAGCTATACCAAACCAATCATGATGTTTATGTAACAGTTTAAAAGCGTTGAAACTACTGGTTTTTTAAAAAATGTTTATTGTTGATTTTGTTATAACTAGGTGTAGTTGTCGGGGAATTGTCGGGAAGAAGTCGGGGAAAATCAGAGAACTTTCTTGTCAAATAAATCGGTAACATTATGCGCTCGTTCTTCTTTGATGTGAGTATATTGTTTGGTTGTTTGAAGGCTTGCATGTCCCAAGAAGTGCATGACATCTTCTGGTCTAGCTCCAGCAATGAGCGATTGAGTGGTAAAGAAGTGGCGCATAACGTGTGGAGTGATATAGATACTACATTCCTCGCTTACTCGTTTAAAAATTTTATTTAAAAAAGCAGGTCTTTCCAAGTAGTATTTATTATTCTTTATTCGGATGCTCAGGTAATCCTTTTCCTGCTCAACAATGACGTCTGCTTTCTTTTTGACTTGCTTTGCTGCTTCCATGATCTGTAATAACAGCTCACTGCCTCTATCATTTAAAACGACGTAACGCACAGAACTTTCTGTCTTTGTTCTCCCAGCGCCATCTTTTGTCCTGTTAGAACGAGAGTCTCTTATATTTAAGACTGCTCGATTATCAGAATTGAAAGTAACATCCATGAACCTGATGCCACAAACTTCTCCACGTCTGAGCCCAAAAATAGTCAGGTAAACAAATGCAAAATGTGTAGTTGATAGTAATTCTTCTGCTGTTTTTATCCACGTTTGAAAATCATCAATTTTTAACTCTTTATTAAGAGGTTCTAACTCTGATTCCCCAAGATATATATCAGACAATTTGTTTTGTCTAAGATTTCCATTTTTGACAGCATCATTTAAAATAGAATTTAAAAGCCGATTACTGGTAAGTACACTATTTCTACGGTACTCACCAAGCATTTCTGCTAGATGTTCTTCGTAATCGTTGCGGTTTATTTTTTTAAGTGGGAGATCTCCCCACTTTTCTTTTATCATGGTACGATAAATACCTGCGTTAGTGTAGATGGACGTATCATTCCATTGACCTGTTTTTTCTTTCTTTGCTGAGTAGATTTTCCAATATTCATTTAAAGTCAGCTCTAGGTCAACATCCATTTCATCACGATAAATTCTTTCTTCAATATCTCTTAGAATTCTCTGGGCGTCCTTCAAACTGCGTAGTCCGCTCTTGGTAAATTCTTTCTTGTCGCCATTGACAAAGTATCCTCTGCGGACATAGTAGCGCAATCCTTTTTGGGTTTCATACGTAAAAATATTTGGGTATTTTGTTTTTGAATATTTCATTCTCTTTTCCTTTCTGTAAGACCAATCTGGACAAGGTTTTTTTGAAAGGATATTGGCATCACCACCTTAAAATGATATAATGATAGTACGCAAAAGGTCCTGCTTGATAGCTGGTCTTTGTTTAATGATACCCTACACTTTCGCTTTGGTCGGTTGGAAGTGTGGGGATTTTTTATTTTATTCAATAGTATTTTGCTTGTTAATTAAGATTTCTAGTTTCTGCTTTAAGTCGTTTAATCGAATTGAATCGCTGTTTCCTCGATTGACAAGGAAATTAATTTCTTTATCAATGTGGCTGTTCCATGATGGTTTTCGAACGGATTCTAATCTATTAATCATTTTCTTTATGTGAGCAAGATTGTCTGACAAATAATTGATTTCCATTTGATAGTGTTTGATTTCCATCTGAGAAAGGCTCCAAGTTGGAAAGTCAAGATCTAGATTTGTAGGATAATTTTTAAAAGCATGGATTTCCCACAGTTTCTTATACTTATCGTAAAACACTCGACCTTTATCTGTTAAAATTGTCTTCTCGTCTGTATCTTCAAGAAGTTCCTCTGATTTAAAGATTGCGGTCAGTTGTTCTGCATTTAGGTTGTAAGTTAAGAAGAAGTATTTTGGAATTGTCACATCTTTTTTTCGTCCGTTTTTTGGTTTTCCCCACCAAACTAACAATAGCCATTCTCTAAGATTATGTCCGTCTAATGTATTAAAGCTGTCATCGTACGACGGAAAATCAAATGTCCGACCATAGTAGTCGGTTATCTTGGGTTGTTTGCGAAACATTTCGTAGTATTTTTCATCATAAAAAATATCAAGTTCTGAATGTATCTCCTCTTTTGAAAATACGGTTTGAGGTGGTGTTACTTTGCTTGTTTTATTTCCGAATAGAAATTTAAATAGTCCCATATTCTCTCCCTTAGTTGATATTTACTAAATGATTAAACTCTTCCTGTATCATTTGTTGGCCCCAGGAAGTTGCGATTTTATAGTAATTGGCGAAACGTAGCCAGTCGAAGTCATAGACGTCATTTTCTGATAGGTAGTTCTTGATGAGTTCTCTGACCATGAACCTATCGGCTTGATTTTCGTACTGTATGAGCAGTCTGCTGTAATAGGCTGGGTCATGGTTGATGTGCCCTAATTCGTGCAGTATGACTTTCTCTCGTTCTTCTGGTGATAGGTTTGCATTGACATAGATTATTCTCTCATCTGGAAAATAGAAGCCGTCACGCTCCCAGATATCTCCGTGGAAGATGTAGAGTTTGACTTGGTACTCTTCTAGTAGTTTATTTATTTTCAATATCGGTTACCCCAAGCGATAATTTTATAATTTGGGCGATTTTTTCCACATCGTCATCAGACAATGGTTTACCATCAAACATGACGACACGTTCTCTGAGGTTGGATAAGTCCACCTCACGGCCGTCCGCAGCGGTCACTACATCAGAAGCAATCCGTGGATTATCTGTACGTCCTAGGAGGTAATCTGTTGAGACATTGAAGTAGTCGGCAACTTTTTCTATCTTATCACTGCTAGGTGTAGAGGTTTCCCATTTTCTCAAGCTACCGTTACTAAAATCTAACTTCCTTTCTAACTCTGCCAAAGTTAGTGCTTGCTCATTTGCTAACACTTTTATTTTATCAAGTATACCCATGTTGTAAAATCCTCCAAAAATAAGATCTTACAAAATAATGTAAAATTTTCTATCAAAATAGTTGACAAATAGAAAATTTTCCTTTATAATTATTTTTGTAAGCTAGTTAATAGGCTCACCAAACTTTTAATTTATATATAAATCCGCCAAGATTATCAAAGTTAAATCTAGTTTGAGATGTAGCTCTATTTTTTATACCCTTATAATAGACTATTTTCTATTACAAGTCAATTAAAACTACTTATTTTCTTATAAAATTTTCTAAAGAAAGGAGACGAATTTATGATTTACGACAAAATCAAACAAATAGTTTCTGAAAAAGGCATTTCAATATATCGTATTGAGAAAGATCTGGATCTGGGAAACGGTGCGATTAGCAAATGGAACAATAGCTCGCCTTCTGCAAAAACTCTAAAAGAAGTTGCTGACTATTTGAATGTTCCGTTAGGAAAATTATTGGAGGAATAATATGGAATTACAAATTATTAATCAACAGGAAGTTCTAGGAAAGGACTTCACGATATACGGTACATTAGAAGAGCCGTTGTTTTTAGCCAAAGATGTGGCTGATTGGATTGAACATAGTAATCCTACGGAAATGCTAAAAGGCATTGACGAGGATGAAAAGCTGACCTCAACAATTCTTAGGGCAGGTCAAACACGAGAAGTCAACTTGCTAACCGAAAACGGTTTGTATGAAGTTCTTATGCAGTCCCGAAAACCTATTGCTAAACAGTTCAAAAAGCAAGTTAAGCAAATTTTGAAATCTATCCGCAAACATGGCATGTATGCAATTGATAATCTACTGGATAATCCAGATATGGCAATAGCAGCTTTCCAAAAGCTGAAGGAAGAGCGTCAACTTCGATTACAGGCTCAAGAGGAATTAGCCCAGAAAAACCAAATCATTCAAGAGTTGCAACCAAAAGCGACTTATTATGATTTGATTTTGCAGAGTGAGTCGCTGGTGGCTATCTCGGTCATAGCCAAAGACTATGGAATGAGTGCTAAGAAACTTAACAGTTTACTTCATGACCTCAAAGTTCAGTTCAAGCAAGGTAGTACATGGCTTTTATATCAGAAGTATGCTGACAAGGGTTACACCCAGTCTAAAACACATACTCTTGATGCAGAACGTAGCAAGATGCATACTTATTGGACACAAAAAGGGCGGTTATTCATCTATGATTTGCTCAAAAACAAAAAAGGTATCCTGCCACTGATTGAGCAAGACGAGGTGGCTTGAATACAAAAAACCACTGCGGGAACAGTGGCTTATAAAAATATTCACTTAAATTATAACACAGGAGGCTATTATGGACAAGTTCGTTGTTGATTTGTCCGACTGGATAAAATCTATAATAAGAGACGTTATAAACGAGATTTTACTAGAAAAGGACAACGACGATGGTTTCCCAGAAATGATGAACCGAAAGGATTGCATCAGTTTTCTAAAGGTAGACGGGACCGTCTTTGATAAATACAGAAAATTACCGAATTTTCCTAAAGAACAAGAGGGAACAAAATGGAAGAAAAGAGCTATTAAAATTTGGCTTAGCGAAAAAGACTAAAAGACCAATCTGGACAAGGTCTGAAACGAGGAAATAATTTATGACAGAAGCAATATTTACAGCAGTAGTTTTTGCAGTACCAGTTTTAGTAGTAGGTATTATTAAACAACGCAAGAGAGAATTGGAACACAAAAAGCGTGTGCAAGTTTTACTACGTGAGACGGAGCAGATTATCCAGTTTAAGCACGGAATGGCGTATCGTGACGAGTGTATGAAACAAAGTGTACTCAATACAGAACGTCAACAGGTGGACAAAGAGGAGAAACGACATGCAAGAGTGGCTGAGTAAATTTTTAAAACAAGAGCAAACTATTCCACGTCCGCTCTATTCACTCGAACGAGAAAATGAGTTGTTGCATGACATGGTAAAGAAAATTGCTATGGAACGCAATACATACCGTATCGAAAATCAGAGATTGATGGATGAGGTTGCACGATTGAGACGTGAGGTTGACAATAAACATGAATGACATAGTAAGACTTGAATTGATTGCTCAATCATATGACCGCTTTTTCGCACAAGAGACATTGAGCATTTGAAAGATGTAGAAAGGATTTTGGAATATGACGGATTGGAGGGAGACGATCGTTGCATATAGACGAAGTTAGAAACAATCAGTTTTATCAGTTTCCGCAGTGGTTACTAAAAGAGCCATACAACAATTTGAGCCACAGGGCCATGTTGATGTACATGCTTTTGTGGGATAGACGAGGGTTGTCAGAAAAAAACGGTTGGCATGACGAAAATGGCAAGGTTTATGTTTACTTTACCAACGAGCAATTCATGGAAGTTTTGAAATGTTCGAAGCAGACTGTTGTAACAACAAAAGAAGAATTACACAAATTTGATTTACTGGAAGAGGTTAGACAAGGAATAAACAAGCCTAATCGCTTGTATATAAACGGAAGTCTAAAAAATAGACTTCAAGAAGTCCAAAATTTAGACCAAGGAAGTCTAAAAAATAGACTTCAAGAAGTCCAAAATTTAGACGGAATCAATACTAATATTATCAATACTAATATATCTAATATAAATAATAATACAGGTTGTAAAAATCCGCTGAAAAGTATTGTTGATACTATCAGACAAAATTGGGGAAAGGACTTAACTCCAATTGAACTAGAAACGGTTACAAAAATGTTAGATGATTATCCGTTTGAAATTATAGATTTTGTTATCTCAGAAGCAACTTTGAGAAATAAGAAAACAATTCGCTGGGTAGAGAAATGTTGTATTGATTGGTATGTTTATAACAACTTAAAAACAGTTACAGCAATACAAGATCACTTATTTAACAGAAATAATTGGTCAAGAAAAGAGTTTGATAAATCAAAATATAACACACCACAATATCAGCAAACAAATGTTCCAACCTGGTCAACTGAGCCAGCAAAGACAGAGCAGACAACAGAAGGACAAGCGAAGTTGGCAGAACTCTTTGCTGAGTTAGAAGCGATGGAGGGTACTGATGACTAAATACACAATCAGATGTAAAGAGTGTCAATCATATAGTACAGTGACAAACGAAGACGACTGTGAGCTAAACTGTCCTAAATGCTTGTCTGAGCATTTGGTTGTCATCTACGAAGATGTATTGCCAGATCCTGAAGACGAAGATAGAGCCTATGACGAATGGAAAGACAATGTAGCGATGGGCTACGAATAGCGAAAGGAGAAAATAAAATGACAATGACAAATGAAACAAAAATGCTTGCGACAATGATTTTAGAAATTGTTGAGACAGCTGAAAAATGGGTTTCTCGTCCAGAAAGAAAAACAATAAATTTGGTTGACGAATATATTGAATCAAATAAAGCGTATAAGATTGAAACTGATGAAGATGGTGACACAGAAAAGGTTTTTACTGGAGTTAAAGACGAGCAATTAGATCGTATTTTGAAGCATCTGAAAACATCGTTAGAACGAGACGGAAATGACCTTTCCCGTTATGCGGAAGAAATTTCAAACAAGGGCGAGCGTCAATTGAGTTTAATCAAAACAATAGTAAAGCATTATGCTGATGTAAATACGGAGGATTTATAACATGGCATTATTGTACGAACTAGATGGGATTTACGCCCATCTTCAAGCGTTGGAATTGGACGATGAAACCTTCAACGATACATTGGAAAGTATTGACTTCCAAGAAGACTTGGAACGAAACATCGAATATTTTGTCAAGTTATGGAAAAATGCAATTTCTGATGCAGAGAGTTTCAAACAGGCAAAACAGGAATTTTACGAAAAAGAAAAAAACGCAAAGGCTAAAGCAGAAAAATACAAAGAAGTCATTGAACGTGCTTTGAAAATGAGCAATAAACAAAAGGTGGAAGCTGGGTTGTTCACTGTGTCACTCCGAAAATCTAAGCAAGTGGATATTTTAGACGAAACAAAGATACCGCTTGAATTTATGAAATTAGAATACAAGCCTATCAAAACTGAATTGGCTAAACATCTAAAAGCTGGAGAAGTTATCGAAGGAGTGACATTAATTGAAAAAGAAAGTTTGCAGGTACGATGATGAAGAAATCAGAAACGATTGTTGAGTTAAGCAAAGCATTTGCCAAGATGCAGATGGAATTAGAGCAACCGCTGAAAAATGCTAATAATCCATTTTTTAAAAGCAAGTATGTACCACTTGAAAATGTGGTAGACAGCATCACTAAAGCAGCAAGTAAGCACGGACTATCTTTCACACAATTTCCTTCAAGCGATGAAAATGGAAATGTGACGGTAGGGACGATGGTTATGCATGAGTCTGGGGAATGGATTGAGTATGACCCAATCTGTTTAAAACCAGTAAAGAATGACCCGCAGGCTGTTGGATCGGCTATCACATATGCCAAACGATACGCTTTGAGTGCTATTTTTGGAATCACTAGCGACAATGACGATGACGGAAATGAAGCGACGCAACTAGGAAAAGCAACATCTAAAGCTATGCCAAATAAACAATCCCCAACTACCAATAAAAAAATACCAAAAGAAGTAGTCGAGGCGTATAGGAATGCTATCCAGTCTGTTATTGACAGGACAGGCAAGAATGACGGATCAATAACAAGGTGGTTCTGTGAGAACTTAGGAGTTGTAAAATACGAAGATATAACGATGGAAAAAATCTCACTAGCAGATGAACTAATAAAGAAAATGGAGAATAAAAAATGAATAACGTAAGTCTAGTAGGGCGATTAACAAAAGATGTAGAACTTAAACAAACTGGTTCAAATACCGCAGTAGCTACGGGAACGCTTGCTGTCAATCGTCAATTCAAAAGTGCAAACGGAGAAAAAGAAGTAGATTTTATCAATATTGTTGCTTGGAGAAAAACTGCTGAAATTATCGCAAATTACACTTCAAAAGGTTCACAAATTGGGATCACAGGTCGAATCCAAACACGTAGCTATGAAGGAAATGACGGAAAACGTGTATATGTAACAGAAGTTGTAGCTGAAACAGTTATGTTGCTTGATAACAAATCAAACAATCAACAACCGCAACAACCGCAACAAAAACAAGAAAGACCATTTAGCGCATCAAGTGCTGTGGATGTTGATGATTTAACGTTGCCATTTTAAATATAAAAACAAAAAGCAAAAGCAGGGCGACTAGTTGAAATTTGAGTTTATTTTATCAAATACAAAACAAAAAAAAGAAATGTTGAACGCTAACGATAGACCACATTGGACACAGAAGGCTAAAATTACCGCCTATCTTCGTCAAATTGGGCGTTTAAAAGTATCTGAGGGTAAATACACCACCTATACAAAAAAACGCCCATGTGGGCTTATAGTGACGATTTACGCGCCAACTAAAAGACGAATGGATCCGCCAAACTTTTATCCAACCGTAAAAGCATTGGTTGACGGCATGACGGATGCAGGTTTATGGACAGATGATAACCATGAAATCATTAAATACATGACGTTTGAATTTGGTGGTCTAAGTGGAATCAAAGATAAATACAGGGTTGAAATTGAGGTAGAGGAAATTAGATGACAGAAGAAACTAAGCTGTATATAGACGGAACGAATGAACCATATGTTGTTTTGGGAAAGGATGAGCATGACGTGATAACCAACCCGAGCCATTACAAAGGCAGCCAAGGTATTGAAGCCATTGAAGTTCACAAGAATTTTCTGACCGAGGAAGAGTTGAGGGGTTATTACAAAGGCAATACGCTCAAATATCTGCTTCGCGAGAGAAACAAGAACGGCTTAGAAGATTTGAAAAAGGCTAGAAAACACTTGGATTGGTTGATTGAGTTGGAGGAAAAAAATGATTAAAGTATTTGAAGCATTTAGTGGAATTGGAACACAACGCATGGCGCTT
>NZ_JBMVJB010000028.1:0-27334 GCF_049893425.1 Streptococcus sp. VTCC 12886
AGAAGCTATTTTCAACCAGTTGTTTTTGAAAAGCGGAACAGATGACGATATATGATTTTTTGGGGGAACTATGATACGTGCCAGAAGATTTGTTAATCGAGCGAAACATGCACCGAAAATATCCGATGGTTTTACTGCGTTGGATATTGGAAATTTATTGAAAAAAGAAATTAACCGAGATTGCATCTCAAAATATCAACGATAGGGTAGCGGGTCAACAAGTTGACATGGTTATTAAAAATGAGGTATTAGCCATCATCTCCAAAATCGACGAACCGAAGAAAGTTGTCGTACCTGCATTTATTGATAGATTTATTGGATACGCAAAAGCAGAAGGCATGTCATTATTTATTGCAATGGATAATGCTCAAAATAAAGAGTTAGAGTGGATAATTACTAACGAAGAAACCTTTGCTAGAGCTTGGTTGGACGGCTATGAAATTGAGCAGGAACGGTTGTATGTAGTTAATTTGGGTAAGATTGTTGGTTTGTCAATCTATTTACGAAAAATAGGTAAATCGCTACATTCTGATCGTGGCGACTGGTCAACAACTGGGGATATTCGCTTTGCGGAACGATTGACAGAAACTGAAATCAAACAGAAAGACGAACGGTTGTGGCAGTTTGCTGAGTCTGTTAAATTAAATTGGTCTAAATCTCCCGAAGACATTCAAGCAAATATAGACACCAAAGCTGACCAAGAGCTGACCCAACAGCAATTAAATCTACTGGTTAAAAAGGCTCAACTAATGCAGACTGAGTTAGAAGCAAAAGTAGCAATGGAAACTCTAAGTGACCTTGAACGTGCTTATAAGTCATATGTTGAAGCTAATGATAAAGCGGTAGCAAAATCACAGGCTGATTTGATTGAAGCAGGCAGGCGAGTTGACGCAATGGTTGAAACGCTGGAGGTGGGAAATGATATCGAAGTTTAGATTTTTTGGAAAAGTTGACGGGGGTATCTGATGATCAATAATGTTGTTTTGATTGGTCGATTGACGAGAGATGTTGAGTTACGTCATACTCCATTAAATCAAGCCGTAGCAACTTTTACTCTTGCGGTCAATAGGAATTTTAAAAACTCTGATGGGAATCGTGAGGCTGACTTTATCAACGTAGTCATTTGGAGACAGCAAGCTGAAAATTTGGCGAATTGGGCTAAAAAAGGTGCGCTGATTGGTGTTACAGGTCGTATTCAGACTCGTAGCTATGATAACCAACAGGGACAACGTGTGTACGTTACAGAGGTAGTTGCAGAAAGTTTCCAACTTTTGGAAATCCGTACTGCCCGTGAAGGCCAAGGAGGCGGTTATTCAGCTGGTAATTCCTTTGCTGGTGGCAATGATTATAACTCGCCTTATCAAGCGCCTGCGCAATCTACACCGAACTTCGCTCGAGAAGAAAGTTCATTTGGAGCAAGCAATCCTATGGACGTCTCAGATGACGACTTGCCGTTTTAGGAGGTAATAAATGACTAAACTAATAGGATTTGGAAGATGCCTGGGTAAAACTACAATGGCAATCTTAGAAAGTCATGCGACAGGACATTATATTGTCTGTGCTAACCGTAGGATGGCTGATAATACTTTTAGGTTTGCAAAACAGCTTGGCTATACTATTCCTTTTCCGCTATCTGTCTCAGATACTCGTTTTAGATTTACTGATGGACGCAAACAGTCGAACGAACCTGTAATCATTGATGATGTCGAAATGGTTCTACAAGCAATGCTAGGCTGTCCAATTGACACCATCACATTTGATAGTCCGAATGTGATTAGCACAGAAGACCGCTATGCTGAAGAAATCGCTGAGCTTAAAAAGGAGTTAACAGCTTGCTACCGAGAGAAGGAAGAGGACCAAGTTGCCATTGAGACCCTTAAAGACAAATGCGTGGACCTCATGCTTAAGAACGCAGATCATGTCTGGGATGAAATGGCTAGAGAAACAGCCAAGAAAAGGGCAAATAAGAGAAAATGGAGGGCGGGGAAATGTATTTGAAGTACAAGCAAATGCAGATCGTTAAACATGCTTTGCAGCACTACATCAAAAGGGAAGATGCTAGCGAACAGGATTTAATGGTTGAACAAAATCTTTTAAAAAAGGTCACTCAAGAAATTGATGACTTTAAAGAAAATGTGATGAAAAGAACAACTTGAGGTTATGCATGAACAAAAGAATCAAGAAAAAGAAGGCTAAACAGGCTGAGTTGCAAAGACAGCAAGAACTAGAACAGTTGGCACAAAATCCTGAACAGAACCGACAAGTTTTTAAGTCGGTAGGTACTGCCATTAGTAATGTATTTACAACCTTATCAGTAGCCTTTGGTAATGCAGCTGAACAATGGA
Source organism: Streptococcus sp. VTCC 12886 (assembly GCF_049893425.1). Taxonomy (NCBI): domain Bacteria; kingdom Bacillati; phylum Bacillota; class Bacilli; order Lactobacillales; family Streptococcaceae; genus Streptococcus; species Streptococcus sp. VTCC 12886. The sequence continues at coordinate 2,346 of NZ_JBMVJB010000028.1, forward strand.
AAAAATGAGGAGAGCAGTTTGACAAAGAAGACAGCAAGTAAGACAAGACGTGATTTCCTTGAGTTTGAGCTTGAGGCTAAGTATCTAAAAATTGATAAACTTATTGGCCAGCGCCGTCATGAACTGGAAAGAGCCTATGCAGTCAAAAACCTGACCATGCAAGGCATTGATGATTCAGGAGCTAGTCGCAGTGGAACTTCAACTAATACTTCTGAAAATCTAGTTGTTGCTTATGCCAATGATCCAATGATTCTGAAACTTGAAGAGTTTCAAACAGCAATTTCAAAACTGCTGGATGTACTTGAACCTGATGATAAGAAAATCTTCCATCTGAGGTGGGGAGAGCACACTGGGTATGATTGGATTCAAGTTTGGCATATCATGGAAAATGGTGAGACTGGTTATCTTTATAAGCATCGAAAGCAAATATATAGACGACGCGAAGTTATATTGGACACTTTAGCAAAAATACTTTTGATGTAATCTTGTCACAAAAACGTATAGAAGTGACAAAAACAATGTGTTATATTTGTATCATGAGTAAAACTAACAGGTAAATATAAAGTCACACAAATACGTGTGGCTTTTATGTTATTCTGGAAAGGAGGAACATGTGAACTTAGTTGAGCCAATCAGAGATAAAGATGACATTCAAGCAATGAAAGATTATTTGATTCATGAGAGTGCCGAAAATCCAGATAGGCGGAGACGTAATTACATGCTCTTCCTTACTGGGATAAGCTCAGGTCTTAGGATAGGAGACATTATTAATCTCAAAGTTAAAGATGTTCAAGGCTGGCATATTAGAGTCAAAGAACGCAAGACAAAGAAAGTCAGAACATTTAGAATGACGAAGACTCTCAAAAGGGAAATGAGAGAATTCGTCAAAGATAAACCACATCATTACTATATTTTCCAAAGCAGAGAAGGAAATAACAAACCACTATCACCAGAACAGTGCTGGAACATCATAAAAGAAGCTGCTGAGTTTTTGGGAATTGATAACATCGGGACCCATTCTATGAGAAAGACTTATGGCTATCATCATTACAAACAATTTAAAGATGTAGCAGCATTGATGGAAACTTTCAATCACGCAAGTCCAATGATTACGCTTAGGTATATTGGTATCAAACAAGACCAATTAGATGATTTAATGCGTAAATTTGACTTGTGATTTTTATTTTCAGAGTGCTAATTTGATATATCGTGGAAATACTAAACTGATAAAATGATAGCTATTAAAACACTTGATTTAATAATGTTTTAGAAAGTGTAGCGAATTTGAGAGAATATAAGATATATCAAATTAAAGGGAGGGAAAACAAAAAATGGTCAACAAAATAGCAGAAAAGAAAATTTCAGACTACCTAAACCAAAACAAGTTATCGCTAGATGAAATCAATCAGCACATTTATGACATCATCGTGATTAACCGATTAACAAATGCGGAAGTTGGAGCATTATTTACTGGTCTCATGCGTCAAGTATTATCGTCAGAACACAACGTAAAGCTGTTAGAAAAACTTGGAATACAGGTTGGACAACTCAATCCAGAACTTACAACCAAGATTCAACAGATTCTCACAGAGGAATGGCTCGCTAACCAAGGTCTACTAAAATGAACCTAATGACTCCAGAAATACTCGACAAGCTAATCGATCTTATCAGAGAAGACAATGTCAAAGAGTTTTACTGGACAAAAGAATGGCGCATTATTCGGAAGGTTCGTAGGCAGAAGGACAACAACGAATGCCAACGTTGTATGCGAGCTGGTCGGTACACACCAGCGGATATGGTACACCACAAGAAAGAAGTGAGGTACCATCCAGAGTTAGCCTTAGAACTAGATAACACAGAATGTCTCTGCAATCCGTGCCACAACCGAGAACATCCCGAAAAGCTGAGTGGCTTTCATCGTCGCAAATTTGACAACGAGGAACAGTGGTAAGCCCCCTGGTCAAACCAAATGGCTTTTCTAAAGGGGAAACGTGCAACGGGAAGGGGTACCTCGGAAAAGATATCTAGCGAAATTTTATCAAGAACAAAAAAAAACTCTCATGAAAGGAGAAATATGGCTGGTTTTTTAGAATACCCAGAATTTGACTGGGAACGCCCTTTGGTTGCTCAGAAACAATATGTTAAGTCTCGTGACGATTTACGAATCAAGCTGATTCGCATTTTGCAGCAGCGTAAAAAATATGAGGAGCCATTTAAAGATTTAGTTGAGCAGTATATTTCCCTGTGGGAGACATCTCAACTTTTAAGACAGGATATAAAGTTGAATGGCATACGTATTGATGGTAAGAAAAATGATTCCGTATCTCTCCAAGTCAACGTCAATAAGCAGATGATGGTCATGCTTGAAAAATTAGGAATCGAAGCTAAGGAATTGAAGTCTGAGGATGGCGAAGACATTTAATTTTACTAGCGGAACTTCCCACATTGACGACTGGTTGAGAGATATTGTTACAGAGAAATATCCTGTCTGTAAGGAAATTAAGCAGATGGCGGATTTGGTAATTGCTGCCATTTCTGATCCGGAAATTTATGTTGATGTAAAAAAGGCTGATAGTGTTGTTGATTTTATCAACAAATATCGACCATATAAGCTACAGCCTCCGCAACGATTTATTCATGCGGCAGTTAATGCTATCCGTTGGAAGAGCGATGACAGTTTGGTATTTCCCGAGCTGTTTTTATTATGTGCTCGTGGATTTGGTAAGAACAGTATTGCTTCGGATGAGGCTTTTTTTAAAACTAGCAATCGAAACGGTATTCGCGAGTACAATGTGGATATTGTTGCCAATAGCGAGGCTCAGGCTAAGACCTCATTTGATGATGTTTATAACACGATTAAAGATCATGCTGTTCTGCAGAAGGCTTACAAGTTTTCCCAGACCTTAATTACTTTTATCAAATCTAGGTCTAAGATTAAGTACCATACCTCAAATGCACGGACCAAGGACGGTCTTCGTCCTGGTTTGGTTATCTTTGATGAGTTGCATGAGTATTTGAATTACGACAACATCAATGTCTATATCAACGCTCTTGGTAAGGTTGCAGATGCTTCTGTGATGTATCTAACGACGGATGGTAAGGTTCGTGGTGCGGTACTGGATGATTACAAGCAGACTGCTAGGGATATTCTTTCAACTTGTGACTATCGTGCTGGCATGTTGCCGATTTTGGCTAAGATTGATGCGTTTGAGGAATGGGAAGATGAGCTTGCTTGGATAAAGGCTAATCCGATGTTACCGTACTTGCCAACATTGCTGAAAGAGTACAGGAAAGCCTACAAGCGTGCTTTACGTAGCAAGGAGTTATTCCTAGACTTTATTACTAAGCGATGTAATTTTCCTTTGGAAGACACGACGCATGCTGTTGCTGAGTGGGATGATATTGTGGCAGCAAGCAGACCGTTACCAGATGATTTGGAGGGAATGGAGTGTGTGGGTGCAATTGACTATGCGGATGTTCGGGACTTTATCGGTGTAGGTCTCTTATTTAGACGAGGGAAGATGCGGTATTGGTTACATCATACTTTTATTGTCTCAGAGGCTTTGAAAATCCAAGATTTTAAGATGGATTTTACAATTCCACAACATGAGGGATTGATTACAATAGTTCCTGGAAAGGTTATGGATCCTAAGTATGTGGCTGATTGGTTTGTGAAGATGGCTGAGAAGTACAAGATTGTCAATATAGCGATGGATGATTTCCGAAAGGCACCAGTCAAAGAAGCGTTTGAAAATGCTGGATTGCCTATAGAAGTGGTTCGTAGTGGAGCTATTACTCACTCAAGGCTTGCCCCTACGGTTGACATGATGTTTGCGAATCATGAGATTGTGTTTGGTGAAGACCGTATGATGCGGTGGTACACAAATAATGTCTATGTTGATGTTGATGGTAAAGGGAACAAGACTTACAAAAAGATTGATCCAGAGAGGAGGAAGACAGATGGTTTTATGGCTTTGATTCATGCGATGTCAATTGAGGAGCAGTTGGAACAGTTGGAGAAGAAGACTGTAAAAATCAATCGCAGATTGCGAAGTTTTACACGATAGGAGGTTTATATGTCTAAGCGAACTAAGAAAAAATATCGTCCCTTTGTTTTGATTGGGAAGACGCTTGATTATCTTAATGGGAAAGTGGAGCGGTTGTTTGAGCTTCAGTTTCGTACTGATAAGCGTTTTGAAGGGTTGGAGAAGCGTTGTTGCAAGAATGCTGAAAGCACTAACGCTGAATTTTCAGCTCATACGAAACGGATTGAGATGTTAGAAAAAGAAGTAGAACGATTGAAGCGTCCCTGTTTCAAGCGTAAGTAAGTCACTGATTAGAAAAGGAGGTGATCCAGTTGGGGTGGTTAAATAATTTCTTTGGTTTTTTCGCTCGCGATGGTACTGTGCAGAAAGTTAGTCGTAAGGAGTTGGAAGCAGCGGTTCGTCGGTCTGGTCAGCGGGTTCAGTTTATGGAATTTGCTCTGCAGATGTGTATTGACAAGATAGCCAATGCTTTGTCTTTGGCCAACTATGAGACTTACAACAAAGGTAAGATTCAGAAGGGTGATATTTGGTATCGGTTTAATTATGAGCCAAACCAAAATCAGACTCAGAATGAATTTCTTGCTGCTTTGATAGGTCAGATGGTCAAGAATTCTGAAGGTGCTTTGGTTTTGATGCACAATGGTGAGTTCATTCTTGCGGAGAGTTTTGAAATTGATAAGAAAGCCTTTCGTCCAAATGTCTACAAGAACATTACTGTTGCTGGTGGACTACAGTTGAATGCGGTCTATCAGGAAGAGGATGTTTTGCACTTTACCATGAATGATTCTAAGGTAAAAGGTTACTTGGATGACCTGTACTCAGAATATGGGAAGTTGATTGGTGGAGCGATTCGCAATTACAACAGGGGAAACGCTTTGAAACTTGGTCTGAATATTGGTACCTTATTTGACCAGAAATACGGAAAGGCTGTTGTTGAGGTAGATGACGAAGGTAACGAGACAACGGAATATGATCTTATCATGGATGAGATGTATGAGAAGCGGTTTGCTGCTGTACTTTCTGATGAAGACTCAATCACTCCGTTAGAAGAAGGGCTTGAAATATCTAGCCTCGTTAAGACAAGTGCCAATACTAAGAGTGGTGCGGTAACTACTCGTGATATTTCCGATGTCATTATGGATGTTGTCCACTATGCTGCTGACGCTTTCTCGATTCCTCGTGGAATAATGAAAGGTGATGTGGCAGATGCAGAGGCAATTCGTGATAACTTTGTCAATTTCGGTGTACGTCCGTGGGCTGACGCAATTGAAACGGAAATTAATCGCAAGCTGTACGGCAAGAAACATCTGGCTGTTGGCTCAAAATTTAAGATACAGACGAACACAATCCTAGTTTACAGCGCAGAGAAATTTGCGTCGGCTGGTGAGGCTTTATTCAGAATCGGTGCTCTCAGTACAAACGAATTGAGGGATAAACTGGGAGAAGAGCCGATTGATGAACCATGGGCTGATCAATATTTTGTATCGTTAAACTATGCTAGGGCTGATGGCTCTGGTGGTAATCAAAAGAAAGGAGAAGTGGAAGCTAGTGACGAAACACATTCCGTTTAAGTTTGAGGCTTCTGTCTCAGATGATGATAAGGCTACGCTTTATTTGCATGGTACAGTTGGCGGCTACTGGGAAGGGATTAACTTTAATGATGTCCGAAATGCTTTAGCAAGTTTCCAAGGGAATGAAATTGAAGTACATATCAATTCTTACGGTGGTGATATGTTTGAGGGAATTGCAATCAAGAATTTCTTTAGTCAGCGTAAAGAGACTGTGACGGTGATTATTGATGGTTTGGCTGCAAGTGCCGCATCTATCATTGCTATGGGTGCGGATAAGATTCTGATGCCCAAAGATACGCAGTTGATGATTCACAATCCATGGACATTCGCCTACGGTAATGCTAAGGAGTTGCGTAAGGTAGCTGATGATTTGGAAAAGGCCCAGGTATCTGTTGAAGAGACCTACCTTAAGCGTTTTAAGGGAGACAGAGAGGAGTTGAAAGCTCTTCTTGATGAGGAGACTTTTCTCACGGCTGATGAGGCACTCACCTTGGGGCTTGCTGATGGTATTTATGGCGAAGATGAACCAGAAGAAGCGTCAAATAATGCTGAAACCAATGTCTTAGATAGCCTTATGGTTAAGTATGGGACTGATGAACATGAGGATAAGGGAAAGCGAAATATTGAACGCTTTGCCTTTTTATTTACACAAAAAAGAGGAGAACAATAATTATGTCATTGATTAACAACGATTTGAAGACAAACTTTGCTGAAGCTCGTGAACAATTGTTTGCTGCTTTGCGAACAGATAACGAACAGGAGCAGAAACAAGCCTTTGAAAACTTTGTTACAGGTTTGGAGGCTAATGTGTCTGAACAAGTTAAGGCTGCTGCTGCAGAGTTCCAAGAAGGGGTGCAAGATGAGTCTATCCTTGCCGAACGTGGACTTCGTCGGAAATTGACATCCGCTGAACGTAAATTTTTCAGTGAAGCAGCTCAAAAACAAAAAATCACTGGTTTAGATCAGATGTTCCCAGAAACTATCATTGAAGATGTGTATCGAAATTTGGTACAAGAACACCCTCTGTTGTCTTTGATTGATATGCAGGTTGGCGATGTGAAAACTGCATTTATTTACGGTGACTCGACTAAGAAACGTGCTTTCTGGGGAACTATTCCTTCGGATATCCAACAAATTCTTTTGGATTCTTTCAAACGATTGGATATTTCTCAATCACAACTTTCTGGGTATATTGCAGTTCCGAAGGGGTACTACAAACTTGGACCATCTTGGTTAGCTAGTTATGTCATCACATTCTTGCAAGAAGTAATGGCAGCATCTCTTGAAGAGGCTGTTGTAAATGGTGATGGTAAAGAAAAACCTTTAGGCATGATGCGAAAACTATCTGGAGATTCTGGTGGTGTCTATCCGGAAAAACAGGCGATCGTATTAGCTGATTTGACACCGTCAACTCTTGCTAGTATTCGTGCTGCACTTGCCAAAGCTAAGACAGACAATGGGCAAGTAGCTGTGCTAGTTAATCCGATGACCTACTGGTCGAAGGTATTTCCAAAACTTGCTTTCAGAACTGATGCAGGGTCATGGGTCACAACCCAACTGCCGACTGGAGAGACAATTATTCCATTGCATGCTGTTACAGAAGACAAGCTCGTCTTTGGTGTTCCGTATAACTACTTACTAGTTGTTGCAGGTAGCGTTGAAATCCAAGAATACCGTGAGACTCTAGCACTTCAAAATCTTGATTTGCACATTGCTCAATTCTTTGGTAAAGGGATTGCCAAGAACGAAAATGCATTCTTTGTGGCAGATATTTCTAGCGTTGAAGGTGCGACAATCCCAGATTTGGAAGGTCCAGCTGCTATCGTCAAAGAAGATACTATTAATCCCAAGGCGTCTATTTAGTGAAGGGGAATAAAACATGGAACTGATTAAGGTTGAAGTAACAGAAGAATTTTTCGATAAGGTCGCTCAGCTTGACCGTGCTGCTGGGGATATCTTTGAGGTGGATGCTGAACGCCTCGAAATCCTATTGGGTGCAAATAGTGAAAAGCGTGCATTTGTCAATGTGTTGAAAGAAAGTGATGTTGAAACAGATTACAGCAAGTTAAAAACGGATGATATCAAGGCTTTACTGACCGAAAAAGGTATTGAATTTGACAAAGCAGCCAAGAAGTCTGATTTGATTGCTCTATTGACTGTTGCGGGGTAGCTGGAGGTGTCTAGGTGAGCGAAGATTTGAGTAGCAAGCTTCTTGGACCAATAAAGTTGCACTTACGTGTGACTTGGGGAAGTCAAGATAGCGAGATTAAGGAATACATCGAAGAAGGGATAGCCTATATTGATGGTATTTGCGGTGAGTCAGACTACTCTGTATCTGGCTTGCCAAGGGTGCTGTTGAAAGCGTACTGTCGTCGGGCTTGGTCTGGGAATACTTCCATGTTCGAGGAAGATTACAGAAGACAGTTATTGCGTCTCCAACATGAAAATGGTGTGAGGCGATTGAGAGGAGAAGAGATATGAGTAAGCGAAGCGATTATCAACCTCTCAATGATGGACTGCTTGAGTATGGAGATTTGACCACTAAGCGGGATAAGGAAACAGCCAAGAAAATCGGCGAAGAGTTGACGACTAGGGGGAGATTGTACTTTGGTTACAAGTCTATTGTAGCCAAATATGATAGCTACCTGGTGTCAAATCTATCTGCAGTAGATATCAAGGTCCAATGCTATTGTGTGCAGGACTTCCAGAAGTCGCATAAGGTTCGGATAAAGGATGAACTTTTCGCGGTTGAGTCGGTGGATGTTGATAATAGGCAGGAGTTTATGTATCTATTTCTTAGAAAGGTAGGGTACTGGGATGGCGGAAATTATATCCAGACCTCTGGATCTAAGTAGGATTGTTAAGGTGATACGTGGGACTGGTTTTCCTTGTTTTGGGTTAGATATGGGGAGGGATGAGGTGGCAGAAAACCCGTCCTTCTTTCTGTACTCTGACGACGGTGGGTTGATCCCTGGTACCCATGCCAATCAATACAAGCGGGCTTTCACAGTCATGTTTGTTACTCGTGAGAGGGCTAGCTTTGATGATGTTGGTCTGATTGAGCGGTTGAAAGACTGTCGGTTGATTTTCGATAGCTCTGAAATTGACAAGGGTAACTTGGTTAATACAGATGAGCAGGTGACGGCTACGACGCTTAATTTTCACCAATTGATTCGGATAGAGAGGTAGTTATGGCTAACAAAGCTACTCTTGATTTTTCTGGTTCTACTAAGCTGGCTGAGGCTATGGCAAAGATTCCGAGTAAGTCGGAGGAGGTTGTCAATCGTGTCTTGCTTGTTCGGGGAACCAAGGAAGTGATGCAGGCTATCATTGGTTTTATGCCAATCAGCAAAAGAGAGAAGAAGCATGCTAAGTATTCTAATCCACTTAAAGAACGGATGTTTAATCTGGGATTTGACATTGTAGCTAAAGGTGGTGCTGCTAAGAATAAGGGGTCATTCGGTTATTTGGTCTTTCCCAACGAGGGAAGAGGGCCTCACAATCCAGTAGCTCAAGAGTTCTTTGAGCGTGGTCTAGCTTCTCGGGAAGAAATCATCTTGGACTATGTGATTGATGAACTAGTCCGAGCACAACAAGAACTATTAACGATATAAGGAGAAATAAATGTCACAAACATTTGATGTATTGCAAGATTTTGAGCAATTTGAAATTACCAATGGTCAGTTTCGTCCCCTAACGAGTGGACAACTTGGTACAGCTGAGCGGTTGGGATGTACGGGGTCTATTTCGGTAGAAGCGGAAAGTAAGACTGTCACTAAGAAGTGCGAGGGGAATGTTACCAAGGAAGTCACAATTATTCAAAAATTGAACGCAACTGTCTCAATGCACATGCCTGTAGATATTTTGCGGAAGGTGTTTGGCTTGATCAATGATAAGTTGAAGCCTGGTGTCTATGGTCTTACGAGCAAGCCGAAGGTTTCTTCTGGGGCTCTGACGTGGGACATGTACGATTTGGGGCGTGAGAACCATAAATTGATTGCTTTTCCTAATATCTCTTGGACTAGTCCTTTCAAGATTAATGTGACAAATGGTGAGGAAGAGATTGCGGAAATTGAAACAACCTTCTCTGCTTTTGCGGATGAAAATGGCTTCTTCTACTACGAAGCAATTGAAGGAGATGGTGTAGCTACGGATGTGGTAAGCGGTTGGAACCAAACCTTCACACCAACATTAGTCAAGAAAGCAGAGATTTAGGAGGGATAAGTAATGTCTGAAAAAATTACTGAATTGAAATTGTTGAATGGGGAGTCTGTCAAGATTCAGACTCCTGTAAGTTTGTATGAATGGAAGAAGGCTAAAAAAGAGGGTCTGCTTACTCAAAATGCATTTGCTTCCGCAATGAAAAATGGTGGAGGAAATCCAAATATCAATGACAAAGATTTGGAAAATGCCCCATTTGTTGCCTATCGTGCAGCTGGCGGTTCTATGACAAAGGTTGAATTTGAGAAAGCTGTGGTCTTCGATTTACAAATTGCTGGACGTATTTATCAGCAAATTGTGCAGGGGAATGATCAGCCAAAAAAGGAGAAATCCAACTAGCATTTGAAAAGAAGACGAAAAAAGGGAAGAGTAATGGTCGTGCACCTCGCATCAACTGGGAAAAGGTTGAGGTGGATGAGGTTATCGGCTATTACTCTTTTGTCTTTGGGATTGATATGCAGTTAGTGCTAGGTATGTCTATCCAGGAAGCTGAGGAAATGGCTTCTTTGAAGATAGCTATTGAGGCTTGGAAGTATAGTGAGTAGGAAGGAGGTCAAATGGCAAAGCAAAGTGAAGTAAAGGTAACCTATAAAGTCTTAAATTCTGAATTTAACAAGGGAATATCAGAAATGAATTCTAAGATAACGTCGTTGAATAAAGAATTTAGATTGCAACAGGAACAAATGCGTCTGACTGGTAGCGAGACTGATAAGCTAGAATCAAAGCTGAATAAGTTGACCTCTGAGTACTCAATTGCCCAAGAGAAGGCTAGGTTAGTTGAGCAAGGACTAAAAGAAGTCACGAAAGCTACTGGCGAAAACTCTAAGGAAACTCAGACGTGGACCAATAAGCTACTGGATGCTAAGCGGAACGAAGAGTATCTGAAAAATGCGATTGAACAGACTAAGCAGGCTTTGGATAAAGAACGTGAGGCTACAAGTCAATCTGCTCGTGCTTCTCAAGAACGAAAGGATAAGTTATCTGCACTAAAGTCTGAGCAGGACCGACTGGCCGATTCCGCCGATAAAATAAAAGCCAAGTATGATTTGGAGCGGTCAGCTCTTGGGTACAATGCCAAGGAATCTGAATTGCTTAAAATCAAGAAAAAAGAACTTGCTGAACAGATGAAAAATACTGGCCAGCAGGTTGAAAATCTTGAAAGGCAATTAGAACTAGCTAAGGCTGAGTATGGTGAAAGCAGTAGAGAAGTAGATAAACTTGAGAAGGAACTACTTGAATCAAAGAAGGCTTTTCAAGATTATGCTAATGAGGCTAAGAAGGCTGACGACTCTATCGGTCGTTTTGCTGATAAGGCAAAGAGTTTAGGTAGTAAATTAACCTCTGTTGGTCAAGGATTGACAATGGGGCTGACTGTCCCAATCGTAGCAGGTGCTGGTATAGCTATTAAGGCTGCGAGTGATTTTGAATCTGCATTTGCAGGCGTTATGAAGACCAATGATGAGGTTGTGGATGCTAACGGCAAGGTCGTCATCAGCTATGACGATTTGCGCACTGGCATTCGCAACATGGCCAAGGAAATTCCTGCGAGTACTACGGAAATCTCCGCGGTTGCAGAAGCTGCAGGGCAATTAGGGATTAAGACGGAGAATGTCTTAGACTTTACTCGTGTTATGATTGATATGGGTCAATCCACAAACTTGTCAGCCGAAGAGGCAGCCAACTCCATGGCTCGATTAGCCAATATCACTCAAATGCCTCAAGATAAATTTGATGAATTGGGTTCCACCATTGTATCTCTTGGTAACAACTTTGCGACTACTGAATCAGAGATTTTGGAGATGGGCTTACGTCTAGCTGGTACTGGTAATCTTGTAGGTCTGACTGAAGCTCAAATCATGGGTTTAGCTGCCGCTATGTCATCTGTTGGTATCAATGCAGAGGCTGGTGGTTCTGCAATGAGTCGTATCATGCAAAAAGTCAATACGGCGGTTCTTGAGGTTGGTGAGTCGGTCGAGAGCTTCGCTGCTATTGCCGGCACAAGCGCGGAGGAATTTGCACAGATGTGGAAAGAACGCCCTCAAGACGCTATTGTTGCCTTGGTCAAAGGTCTTGGTCGTGTTAAAGACGAAGGAGGAAATGTCACAGGTACTTTGAAAGACCTTGGACTTGAATCCGTTAACGAAATTGATGCGATGCAGCGGTTAGCAGGCGCAGGCGAACTACTTGAAACTGCATTTAGAAAATCTGGTGAAGCGTGGGCAGAAAATACTGCTTTGTCAGAAGAAGCTCAGAAACGCTATGAAACTTTTGAAAGTAAGCTCAAGATTGTCAAAAATAAACTAACTGATATTGCTATCGAATTTGGTGGACCTTTAATGGAGGCAGCTGCGGATGTGTTAGATGCCTTGGAGCCGCTGTTTAACTTCTTAGGTGATTTGGCCACTGGCTTTGCAAATCTTCCGCAACCAATGCAGCAAGTCATTATGGTTATTGGTGGCATTATGGCTGCGCTTGGTCCGTTATTGATCTTTATTGGTCAGGTTGCAACGGGTATTGGCTCTATAGCAGGCTTATTTGCTCAAGGGGGAATTTTCGCTGGTGTCATTCCTTGGATAACGGGAACGCTATTGCCTGCATTGGGTAGTATAGTTACTGCGATTGTATCGTGGACAGTGCTGATAGGTGCTGCATTAGTAGCTTTAGTGGCAGTTGTCGTCATATATTGGGATGAGATTGTCGCATGGGTTGGACAAGCTTGGGAAAAGATTAAAGAATTTTTCGATCCAATCGGAGAATGGTTTGCGGAGAAGTGGGCAAGCGTAAAAGAGGCTACAGTTCAGTTATGGACAGAATTAACTACATGGTTATCGGAAACGTGGACATCTTTTATGGAGGGGTCTAAAGTACTGTGGGATGGATTAGTTAACATCTTTACATTTGCGTGGCTGTTGGTAAAAGAGGCTTTTAACATCGCATGGCTTGCTATTGAAACTCCTCTACGATTGGCATGGGAGATATTCTGGGCATTTACTCAGGAATTTTGGACAGGGATTGCTACATGGTTTTCTCAACTATGGGACACCATCAAAAATGCTGTTTCAATTGTTTGGGATGCTATTAGTAGCTATCTTACTAGTGTCTGGACCGCTATTTCAAACAAGGCCACAGAAGTTTGGTCTGCTATCAAAAAATGGATGGAAGACACCTGGACAGCCGTTTCTAGTAAAGTCATCGAAATTTGGACTCAAATTTCAGGATACCTAACCGGCGTATGGACTGCTATTTCTGGTAAAGTTACCGAAATTTGGAATAGCATTAGGTCTAAAATCTCAGAAGCTTGGACTGCTGTATCAAGTACGACTGCTCAAATTTGGAGCAATATAAGCTCTCAAATTTCTAGTATTTGGAATGGTATCAAAACAAACATTGCCCAAGTCGTCGATAATATTTGTAATTCGATTGCCAACGGATTTAATGCTGCTAAGAGTAGTGCTGTTAATATTTTCAACGGCATACGAGACTCCATTAGTCGTGCCATTAATGGTGCTAAGGATGCTGTCGGAAATGCTATTAATACCATGAAGAGTTTCTTCAACTTTTCTTGGAGTTTACCTAAAATCAAACTTCCGCACTTAAGTGTTAGTGGTAGTTTTAGTCTTGCTCCGCCTAGAGTGCCTCACTTTAGCGTTGAATGGTACAAATCTGGTGGTATTATGACTGATCCTGTTGCGTTTGGTCGAAACGGAAACAATCTAATGGTTGGAGGAGAAGCTGGACCAGAGGCTATTTTGCCGTTAACTGATAAAGTGCTAGGTAAAATTGGTCAAGCACAAGCGAAGGCTAGTGGCATGGTGGGCAATACTGTCCATGTCACTAACTATGTGACAATGAATGCCACTGTTGATAGTGATTATGGTACAGACCACTTTTTTGATAAGGTGGATAAGTGGCTTGCTGACAAGAGCGATATCCGTAATTTCTCTACGGGAGGTGCTGTTTAAAAAGGAAGTGCTGAGAGGATGAATCTGAGCACTTCTATTTTTTTTGAAAGGAGACTTATGCTTAAAACGTTATTAGACGGCTCATTTCCAGATGGTTTGATGTGTTGTTTAGCAACTCGACCTGTTATTCCTAGTCCAGAAATGGAGTATGAAGATATTTCTATTCCAGGTAGGGATGGTTCGTTGACGAGGGAGTTGGGGTACAAGAATATTCCGATTGAATGTGAATACAATATGCTGGAAGAGGTCAATATCAAGAGTCTAGTAAGGGCTGTCAAGGGTTTCTTTGTCGGGAAAAAGACTTTGCGTTTTTCGGATGATGATGTGTATTACAAAATCAAAAAAATCCAGTTTTCAGACATTGAGAACGAGGTGGCAGAGTATGGTCGGTTCACAGTTACGTTTGAGTGTGATCCGTTTCAATACGCTTTGAACAGTAGTGTTTCATTGGTAAATGGTCAATCTTTTCAAAATATAGGGACTTATCGTTCCAAGCCTTATCTGCAGGTATTTGGTTCTGGTACGTTGACGGTGAATGGCAAGTCCATTATTTTGCGTGATGTTGGTGACTATATCGAACTTGATAGCGATTTACAGAATGCTTATAGAGGGAATGTAGATATGAATCAAAATATGGTTGGAGAATTTCCCGAATTTGTGCCCGGTACCAACAGGGTGTCTTGGTCAGGAAATATCACTAAGGTTATTTGTGAAGGGAGGTGGCGGTATATATGATTTGTTTGTATGCGGCTGATGAAAGTCTTTTTGAACATAATGGATTAGGGATATTAGATAATGACTTGAAAAAGTGTCATGTTGAAGAGGTGTTAAACAATCTGTATACTTTGACAGCTCAATATCCACTTTGGGCAAAATTTGGCAAGTCGATTCGCAATGGGATGATCATCAAGGCTCCCACTCCAAATGGTGACCAGTTGTTTCGAATTTATCAGTCTAAGCCGTCAATGGGAATGCTAGAAATACATGCTTTTCATATTTTCTATGACTTAGCTTTCAACTTTGTAGAGGATACCAATATTGTATCTAAGAGTGGTCAAGCATGGTTACAACAATTGTCTCAGAATACACAGTACAGTCATCCTTTTACTTTTTTTAGTGATATTTCCGCGGTAGCAGGGTCTAGGGTAGTTCGTAAGAACTGTGTAGAGATTTTGCTGAATACGTCGTTGGATAATTCCTTTGTCAACCGATTTGGCGGTGAGATTCTTCGTGATAATTTTAATGTCTATTTTAATCGAGCAATTGGAGAAAATAGAGGTTTTAAAATCCGTCACAAGAAGAACCTCAAAGGCTATACTGCTAACATTGATGACAAATCGGTCATCACTCGGATCATGCCTATTGGTTTTGATGGACTTTTGTTGCCAGAAAAATATGTTGATAGTCCTCGGATTAGTGACTATCCTTTTCCAAGAATTGGAAAAGTTGAGGTTGATGTAAAGGCTGCAGTTGGTGAAAATACAGATGCAAAAGATGCTATTCCTCTGAATGAAGCCTATACCAAAATGCGCGCATTAATCAAAGAGCAATTTGGTGTTATTGATGTTCCCACCTGTTCCTATGAGGTCGACTTTGTTGAATTGTCAACAACTAAGGAATATGCTGATTTCCAAAACCTTGAAACTGTTCGAATTGGCGATACGGTAACGGTCAGTCATGATGAGGATGGGTTCTATGTAAAAGCTAAGGTAATCCGTTATGAGTATGACAGTTTGGCAGGTAGATTGTTGAGGATTGAGGCTGGACAGTTTGAGTCTAGAAGTAGTAACAACTCTATCAACCAACAGAGAAGCATCGAGCAACAACTCGAAGACGTAAAGATAGAAACTAGCAACATGGTGCAGGTCGCTGCAAACGGAAAGAACACGATTTATCGTGGAGTAGACAGACCTACAAATGCTAATGTAGGTGATTTGTGGTATGAGCCCCTTGAAAACTCCGTTGTATTGAAACAATGGTCCGGTGTAGATTGGGAGTTGATTCCAATTAGCGATCAGAATTTAGGAAATGTCAACGTAAACAATTTGAGTGGTAACCATATTGATGTTCGTCGTTTTCGCATCTCATCTGGAGATAGGGACATTTTGTACGTTAATGAGGCTGGCGAGGTTATATTAAACGCTAAGCGGATTCAGATAGATTTTACGGATGTTGCCACTAAAACTGATTTGCAAGAAATTGAATTGACTCCTGGTCCGCAAGGAGCTGATGGAAAGAGTCCTATCCTCATGACTATCAAGACCAGCAACGGGAACTTATTTAAAAACAATCTCATTAACACCGTACTCACTGCTACGCTGTGGAGAGGTGGCGAGGAGATTGACACGGATGGCAGTCGATTCAGCTACATTTGGACAAAGACTGATGCAGATGGCAACGCAGACACTGCTTGGAATCAAGCACATTCGTATTCATCAAAATCTATCGCTATTACGCAACAAGACGTATTTAGACGTGCTCAGTTTGAGTGCAGCATTGAACCTATTTAAGGAAGGAAATATTAAACATGGGAATTATTTCAAGTGGTCAAATCACTATCACCGATTTATCAGATGCTCCTGTACTGAGCGCTTTTATCACCGCAACTCAGCCAACAACCCAGGTATTCGACCAGACAGCAAACAGCTACAATCCATCATACGCAAGCTCACCGCAAGTATTAACACTTAATCTTACCAAGGCGGGACAAGCAACATCTATCCTAAGCCAAGCGAGCAACGTTAGTTGGTACGAATATAATGGCACTACTAAAACTCAAATTACAAGCGTAACCACTACTGATAATCAATATTTATCAGGCAGTAAGAACGAAAAACTGACTACAAAAGTAAATGTGCCGTCAAATACAAGTGCTAAGCGTTACGAAGCAGTTGGTACTTGGACAGACCCTATCACTGGATTAAATGTCGATTTTAGAGCAAGTATTGATTTATTAGTAGTACAACTAGGCAAACAAGCATTAGTCTTAAATGTGTACACAGGCAAAGGCAATACGTTTTATAACGATCAGCCAGAAACCTTGACCATCAACGCTGATTTGTACAAAGGGAACAACCTCTCAGGCGGTAGCAAACAGATTAAATTCTTTTATGCAGATAGCTCTGTATCATCCACTAGTTCAACTGGTTATGATGCAGATGGGGGAATTGGGTGGCGCTTATGTAACTCTACGACAACTGGTCAAACGCCAAACGTAGAACCGACGGTGAATACTTCAGCGCAAGGCGTATTGACAGTTACTGCAAGCGCAGTCGTCAATTCGCAGACTTATAAAGTTGTATGTATAGATAAAGATGGCGGAACAAGCGGTCAAAAAGCAACTGGTGTTGCAACAATTTTAGACTTTTCAGACCCGATTGTTATTGTGATTGAATCCACAGCTGGAAACACGTTTAAGAACTCATCTGGTAGTACATCGCTGAAAGCACGGCTATATCGCAAAGGTGAGGAACTTGACACAGCAGGTACTGGGTACACCTATAAATGGTCGAAGCGTGACAAAAACGGTGTGCTAGATGCTAATTTTGGCGGTACTGGCAACCAGTACAAAACAGGGAAAACGGTGTCTGTGTCAGCAAGTGAGATTGCGGACAAAGCGACGTATTTCTGTGAAGTGTTTGAATAAGGGGGTAGTATATGATTCGTGCAGAAATTGAGCTTGCTGGACAGTTGGAAGTGGTTCTTATAGAAGCAGAAAGCAAGTCGAAAGCGATTGAAAAGATTTGGGATACATATGGGTACATGACCTACATCATTGGATTAGAGGAGGTTGTAGATGGCACAACTGATAGCAACCAACCAACTGACACTGACTAATATCATTGATGGTAAAACTCCTTATGTACATTGGGCTTACGCTGATAATGCAGATGGTACAGGTCTAACCTTAACTGATAACGGTCAACGGTACATTGGAAACTATAGTGACTATACGCAAGCAGATAGTATGGATAAGACTAAGTATCGTTGGGCTGATAGATGGGGGAAGATTGATTCAGGAGGAAGAAACTATTTTAAAGATTCGAGGTCAAGGACTTATACTATAACCTCAGATACTACTCAAGACTATAGGACTTTCATATATGATGAATTTTGGAAAAATAATAAGCGCTTCATAAAATCAATGGTTCGTATATCGCTGGATGTAGCATTCTCTCCTGCTTTGCCTAATGATATTTCAACAAATGTTCATTTTTCAGCCTCTCCTTGGTACGGCACCTCTATAACTTTCAAAGGAGGCACTACTGAAAGACAGCATTTTGATTTAGTCTATGACTTGAGCGTTTCATCCTCTTCCTATCGAACAGATAATGTTTTCATACGATTTAGCAATCAGTTTCCATTAAATACTAAAGTAAATATAGATAATGCAAATCTCTATATATCATCAGTTAGGGAAGATTATAGACCTGCAGTAGAGGAATTAGAAGCTGCTTTAGACTCTAAAGCTGACCAAGAGTTAACCCAACAACAATTAAATATGTTGATTGAAAAGGCTCAACTAATGCAAACTGAGTTAGAAGCAAAAGTAGCAATGGAAACTCTAAGTGACCTTGAACGTGCTTATAAGGCATATGTTGAGGCTAATGACAAAGCGGTAGCAAAATCCGAAGCTGATTTGATTGAAACAGGCAGAAGAGTTGACGCAATGGTTGAAACGCTTGGAGGATTATCTAAGACTAAGAAATTTATTGATACTTACATCAAGGAAGCAAATGAAGGCATAGTTATTGGAACGAACGATAATGTTTCGCAGATTCGAGTAACTTATGACCGAATTGCTATGTATTCTGCAGGTAAGGAAGTTATGTATATTAGTCAAGGCGTAATCCATATCGACAATGGTATATTTACTAAGTCCTTACAAGTCGGCAGATTTAGAACTGAGCAACATAGTACTAATTTAGATATAAATGTATGTCGCTATGTAGGATAGAAAGGAAAATTTTGAAAATATGGCAATTTTTCGATACTCAGGTAACTGGAGAAGTTACTTGGAAGGCTCATCCTCTACCGTCAGCCAAAATATAGCAGGAAATAGTTCCGTAATCAAGGTTGACGTATGGATAGGAATGGATGCAGGATGGAGCATTGAGTTCGGCAATACTTATGGAAATTCAGTCACAGTCAATTGTGATGGACAATCTCAAACTATTTCTGTAGGCCCTCTGTACCTCAATGGCTCTAAGAAGTATTTAGGCTCAGTCCAATTTACCGTAGGACATAATGCTGATGGAACTAAATCGGCAGGAATTAGTCTCAGCTCAAATATGAGCAATATAAGCTATGGTAGTTTATCTTTCGGGAATGCAAGTGGTAGCTGGACGCACGGACTTCCTACGATTCCTCGTGCAAGCTCAGTTTCATTTTCAAATGGAACAATTGGAAGTCCTCTTGCTATTACTATCAATAGAGCTTCTACTTCATTCACTCATACTTTAAGATGGGAATGGGGAGGTCGTTCAGGAACGATAGCATCTGGATTGACTACTTCAGCTTCATGGACTATTCCTATGGATTTCTGTAATGAGTTGCCAAATAATGTTTCAGGAACTGGAACTATATTCGTTGATACTTATTCAGGCTCAACTAAAATAGGTACGCAGTCTCGAACATTTACTGCGAACGTTCCTAGCTCAGTTATTCCAACTTTCACAGGAATTACACTAGATGACCAAAATGCAACTGCTAAAGCATTGATAACTGGAAATACTTTCGTACAAATCATGTCGGATATTAAAGTAACTTTTAATGGCGCAGCAGGTGCTTATGGCTCAACCATAAAAGGATTTAGGGCTGAAGTTTTGAATAAGAATATAATTCTTACTTCAAATGGCGGAACTCTAGGTCCAATGGATTTCAATGGAACTGCCACTATTAGAGCATCCGTTACTGATAGTCGAGGAAAAGTTAGTGCTACAAAAGATGTGACTATCACATTGCTTGAATATTATGCTCCCGTAATATCCATTCAAGTCCTAAGAACTCGGGAAAATCCTAATAAGCTCCAAGTCCTGCGAACGATTAAGGTTGCTCCTTTGACATTTAATAATGCGAATAAGAATAGTACCAAATTAGTATTTGAAGCTGCTCCATTAGGAAGTACCTCATTCGTCGTTGATACTGGCTCAGCTGGAGGAGAGTGGACTACTATTTTCACTTTGACTAATAGCGAGGCGAATTTAGGAGGAACTTATGACTCAACTACATCTTGGACTGTACAAGCTAAACTCAGTGATAAGTTCACCTCATCAAATCCTACTATTGCTTCAGCTACTGTAGGAACTGAGAAAGTGATTAATGCTTATGATAAGGATGGTAGATTTGGAGTAGGAAAAATTCCTGAATTAGGTCCAGCAGGCTCAGTTGATGCTGCAGGAAATATTTATGCTTCTGATATGTTTATCGCAGGAAAGGCGCTTCGGGATATTTTTTATCCAGTAGGGTCTATTTACCAATCAATCATCAATACTAATCCATCAACATTTATAGGTGGAACGTGGGAACGTTTCGGGAATGGCAGAGTGTTGGTAGGTGTAGATGAAAATGATAGTGATTTCAATGTTCCTAATAGAACAGGAGGTGAAAAAGCTCATCAAATCACTGTGGAAGAAATGCCGTCACATTCCCATCAATTTAACACAGAGGCGGGCGGGAGTCCAATTGCTCAGGGTTGGGAAAATGGAAACAATAGTGCTATGCGTGCGAAACTGGGAAACTATACTATGGGTTTGCCTACAACAAGTGTTGGTGGTAATAATCCCCACAACAATTTACAGCCCTACATCACAGTATACAGATGGCGCAGAATAGCTTAATTAAAAAAGGAGAATATTTATGTTAAAAATCAATAAAACAAGACAAACTCTAGCAGAATTTTTTGCTATTGAAGATGGAGTGGAAAGATTAGTCAAAACGACTACTATCAATACTGATAACAATGCAGTATCTACGATATATGAGACATTGCATGATGCAGAATTATACGCTAAACATCGAGTAGCTATGCGAGCAGATGAAGATGCACTTCGGGAATTACGATATAAAATTGAAGATGATATTTTAGCCGACTTAGTAGCGGAGGCTAACGACGAAGTAAATGTATAAAAGAGGTATAAATATATGCCCACTGAGCCAAATCCCTTCGTTGATTTAATTCGTGCCGTAGCTCCCGTAGCGGGAACATTCCTAACAACCATCGGAGGGATTGCTATTGCTAAAATTGGGTCAAACAATAATAAAGAATTAACTACTATGAATAATCGTTTAGATGTTTTACAAAATACTGCCGAGGAAATCAAAGAAGTAAGAAGTGAACTAGATACCTTGAAAAATAGCAGTCGCTCAAGTCGACGGTATACTCTATTTAGAGATTTAGAGATAGCTATAGGGAGAGGATTTACTACTTTAGAGGAACGTAGAGAGATAGCTAAACTATTTGAATGCTATAAAGTTTTAGGCGGAAATGGAGAAATCCAAACGATGTATGATATTTTCACTCATTTACCTATTAAGGAGGTAGAATTATGAATATCCAAGAAATGCTATTAACTACACTAACTTCATTTACAGGAATTATCATTCTTGTAATTGTACGAATGCTCAAGGAATATCTTTTGCGAAAAGGAGGAGCAGCAGCAGTAAGGACTCTTGAAATTGTAGCAAATCATGCAGTTCAAGCAGTTGAACAACTTGCTAAAGACCCTGAGGTCGAATTACATGGAGAGCAGAAATTAGAATTGGCTAAAGAAAAAGTTCGGGATGAACTAGCTAAGTATAATTTTTATTTCACTGATGAGCAGTTGAATACCTTCCTCGAGGCAGCAGTTCATTCTATGAACTCAGCTTGGAAGGGAGAATAATTATGGCTCTAAATATGGAACAAGCTATCGCCTGGATGGAAGCTAGACGAGGAAAAGTTACTTACTCAATGGATTATCGCAATGGTCCAAATAGCTACGACTGTTCAAGCGCAGTTTATTATGCACTTTTGTCGGCTGGAGCTATCTCAGCAGGATGGGCAGTAAATACTGAATATGAGCATGACTGGCTACTAAAAAATGGCTTTAAACTCATTGCAGAAAATTCAGTTTTTGCTGCTCAGCGAGGAGATATTTTTATATGGGGCAAGCGAGGTCAATCAGCGGGAGCTGGAGGACATACAGGAATATTTGTAGATTCTAACAATATTATCCATTGTAATTGGGCAAGAAATGGAATTACAGTTGACGGCTATTTAGATATTGCTCGCTCATCTGGTAGTAAATATTACTACATCTACCGACCCTCTGGACAATCAGCAGTATCTAGCTCAACTGCAGGGAAATCCATTGACCAATTGGTACAGGAAACTCTTGCTGGGAAATACGGAAACGGAGATCAGCGGAAAGCAAGTCTTGGCAATCAATATGAGGCTGTTATGGCAGTCATCAATGGCAAAACTACGGCAAGTCAAAAGACTGTTGACCAACTGGCTCAAGAGGTAATCGCTGGCAATCATGGCAACGGTGAGGCTCGTAAAAAGTCGCTCGGTAGTCAATATGAGGCAGTTCAAAAACGAGTGACGGAATTGCTCAAAAAACAGCCCTCTGAGCCATCTAAGGTTCAAGAGGTAAAACAGCCCACAGCAACCAAAACAAGTCAAACTGAGCCAATTGAGAAAGCCACAGTAAGCAAAGAAGAGGGTGACCTCTCTTTCAATGGCGCTATCTTAAAAAAAGCGGTTCTGGATAAGATTCTGGCCAACTGTAAAAAGCATGACATATTGCCAAGCTATGCTATCACCGTCCTACACTTTGAGGGGCTTTGGGGTACCTCGGCCGTAGGTAAGGCAGATAATAACTGGGGTGGTATGACCTGGACAGGTCAAGGCAACCGTCCAAGCGGTGTGACAGTTACCCAAGGAACAGCACGTCCTAGCAATGAGGGTGGTCACTATATGCACTATGCCACTGTAGATGACTTCCTTACAGACTGGTTCTATTTGCTTAGAGCTGGTGGCTCTTACAAAGTATCAGGAGCCAAGACTTTCTCAGAAGCTGTCAAAGGAATGTTTAAAGTTGGTGGTGCAGTCTATGATTATGCTGCTAGCGGATTTGACAGCTACATTGTCGGAGCGTCAAGCCGATTGAAAGCCATTGAGTCAGAAAATGGTTCATTGGATAAGTTTGATAAACAGACCGTCACGGATGTCGGTCAGTCTGACAAAATCGAAGTCAACATTGATGGGATTGAAATTTCGATCAATGGAATCAAGTATACAATTTCCAAAAAACCAGTTTAAGATAAGACGCAGAAAGCCTTTAGGAGAAAATCCTATGGGCTTTTTTTGTTGCCTTCGTGACGGATATTTTGTAAAATTGCCGTTTTTGCGGACATAAAAAAGACCCTATTTGCATTTAGGGTCTGACTATACATTTTTTATTAGATAAGGTCTTGTTTAAAAGGCATTCGTCCGAAATTCGTCCGAAATTATTTTCAAACTTAACCGAAATTATCATGACGGAAAATCAAAAAAGCCCGAAAAATCGGGCTTTGCGTTTGGTTAATTCCTGTTAATACAGGTACTGAAAGGCGGTAGACGGATTTTAGACCCTTAATGTATCAAGGGTTTTCGGCTATTCGTCCGAAATTCGTCCGAAGTTATCAAAGATGTTCCTAATTTTGTCGTTGTTCTTCTCTTTCAGCTTTTCCAGCTGGTGAGCGTATATTTTAAGTGTAATATTGAGATTTTCATGCCCTAGAATTTGAGAGACAGATATCAAGTCCACACCTTGAGCAATCAGGAAACTCGCATAAGTGTGTCGGAGCGAGTGGATAGTGACGGGTCTGCCCACAATCTTCTTAATCGTTTTATTGACTGCCGCATTGCTGATATTGGGAATCAGTCTGTTGTCCTTATTTGGCTCTTTTTGATTTTTTAGATACGCTCGAATAAGTTTTAGAGTATGCTGATCAATAGGGACAGAACGTTGTGAACTTTTGGACTTTAGGGGTATAAAATCCATAGTAAAGGTATAATCAAAAGCTTGCTTGAGATGCAGCATTTGTCCTTTTTTGTCAATATCTTCTAGCTGTAAACCAAGAAGCTCCCCAAAACGCAAACCAGTCACTGCTGCAAGGTAGATTGTAAAATAGGAATGGTATTGGATATTGTCTTTACACATGTCAATCAAGTGTAGATACTCATGCTCTTCCAGATACTTGTCTTCAACGGACTTTCTATTTAGATTCGATTTGACGATAGCCCCCTCACAGAAATTGGTATCGATAATTTTTTCACGGACAGCAACCTTGACAGCCGATTGGATATGGTAGTGGAAATTGTCAGCCGTTTCCTGTGAATATTTTTGTGTAAACTTGTTAGCAATACTTTGGTAGTGGGTAGGTGTGATGTCTTTGAGAAGTGTATTTCCAAAATACTGCTTTATATGTTTTTCGGTCTGCTGGTACTTTTTCCAGGTTCTTTCAGCAACGTGAGGCTTTTTATAGATTTTAGCCCATTTTTCGTAGTATTCTAAGAGACTCTGGTCTTTGTTGATGAATGTATTTTTCTTTAAAAATAGTTCTAATTCCATGGCAGCCGCTTGAGCTTGTGATTTAGTCTTAAAACCTTTTTTAGACTTCTCACGGTATTTTCCATTGGCATCTTTATAGGAAACACGATACTGCCAACCAGATGAGAGCTTTTTATAGAATGCCATTTGTTTTTTACCTCATTTTCTGATAAAATAGGTATAGTAAAGAGACCTACTGCAAAGCAGGTTTTCACTATACACGATTCGCCCTACGCTCTCCTCGACCAAAATTTGAGCGTAGGGCTTTTTTATTTTTTGAATAGTTTAATAAGCTTATAGATACTCCAGACAGTCAAAGGTATAGCAAGTAGCGGGAAAATAGGGATACCACTCAAGCCAAATAGGGCTAAGAAACCATACAGTAAAGCAAACAATATTTTTTGTCTTGCTTTCTTTTGATTCTCTAGCATTTCAAAATAGGCTGTGTGATCGATTGTTTCAGTTGCTTTTCCGATATTATCATCGTTACTCTCAATTTGTTCATCTGTCTTGTTTTCTTCTGTATTCACAGAGATTGAGATATTATCTGTAGACTGTTCTTGAACTTGTGTTTGCTCGACTAAAACAGGCGTTTCTGTTTGCGTAGAATCG
>NZ_JBMVJB010000029.1:0-27297 GCF_049893425.1 Streptococcus sp. VTCC 12886
TGAGCCAGGATCAAACTCTCATTAAAAGTTTTGATTCAAACTCAAGCTATTGCTAGCTTTCCGTTTTATTGTTTTTTGTTTTGTCATTGACGATTTATCCTTAGATAAATCACCCTGCACGTTTGGTTCGTCTTCTTTAATTTTCAAAGGTCTTGTCGTTGTCACGTCCTTGCGACAACTATCTTAGTTTATCACTTCTTCAAGGTCTTGTCAATACTTTTTTGAAACTTTTTTTCGTTCCTTTTGTATCGATCGCCCTCATGAGACAACTCAATTATTCTATCATCTTCACTTACTATTGTCAACTACTTTTTCAAACTTTTTTCGTTTTTTTTCTTGAAATTTGGGCTCAAATTTAGGTCCTAGCACCTGCTCATTTTAACTTATCAATGAAGGACATTTGATAAGATGCGATCGATGATTAGTATAAACTTGAATATAGAAATAGTAAAAGCCGCAAGTTCTCTTGCGACTCAACTGTATTTTAGATTTTATATTATTAGCGAACTTCAAGTAGTCCTAAATCACCATCTTCACGTTTATACAATACATTAGTTGTTCCGTCATTTGCATCTGTATAGATAAAGAAATCATGACCGAGTAACTCAAGTTGCAAGATTGCTTCTTCCATATCCATTGGTTTCAAATCAACTTGCTTTGTGCGAACAACTTTTACTTCATTTTCTACTTGTTCTACTAATTCATCTGTAAAGATTTGACCAGTTGCCACTTTTTGTCGATGTTTTCTTTCAATCTTTGTTTTATTGCGACGGATTTGACGTTCAATTTTGTCAACAACTAAATCAATTGAACCATACATATCTTGAGATATATCTTCTGCTCTTAGAGTAATACCTCCGAGGGGAATAGTCACCTCAACTTTTGAACGTTTATCTCTGTAAACTTTGAGATTTACTTTTGCATTCAATTCTTGCTCTTTAGTGAAATACTTTTCAATTTTTGCAACTTTTTCTTCAACATAAGTACGAAGAGCATCTGTCACTTCAAGGTTTTCTCCACGAATACTGAATTTAATCATATTAGTACCTCTTTCTTGGCTTTCGCCTTTTTTCTCTATTATTATACCATATTACTACAAAATTGCAACCGTTTTCTCATCTCGCTAGTGAAAATGTCTTGATTTCTTTCTTTCCTGTTTTCATAATCGTGTGTTTTGCTGATTGTAATGTTGAGCCTGTTGTGTATATATCATCAATCAATAAAATTTTGTCAGGGATATTTTTTTTCATCTTGGAGAAAAAACTGTTGGTGCATCTCTAAACGCTCCTTCCTATTTTGTGATGATTGTTTTTTACTATCCTGTTTTCCCAAAAGTAATTCATAGGATATATTAGCTGCGGTCAATATCCCTTCTACTTGATTGAAACCACGTTCTTCTTTTCGATTTTCGCTAATTGGAATTGGAACAATTGTATAACCAGGGAATTGACCTAGTGCTATTTTAATCTCTTTTGCAAAAACATTTCTTAAAATATAGTCTCCCTGAAATTTGTATTTACTAAAATAATTCGCCATCGCTTTATTGTATTTGAATAATGCAGTATGAGAAACCGACATTCCCTTACTTAACCAATACTGACAATCCGTGCAACGTTCGATAACTCCATTTTTATAGCAATACGGACAATGTTTTTCCGATATTGCTTCAAAAGATGTTAAACAATCTGAGCAGATACCTGATTTTTTTCTACAAAAAATGAATATTTCCGAAAATTTTATTTGGTTTTTCAGGTTCTGGGAACAGAGCAAACAATTAGACATAACCTGCCTCCTTATTCATTTGTTTGATTTCTGCAATTGCCTTTTCAATTGACCGCGTACTTCCTTCATGAAAAAACAGAAGTAAGCCCGTCGGACGGTCCATACTTCTTCCGACCCGACCTGAAATTTGCACGAGACTCGATGACGTGTATAAGTAGTGATCGGCTTGAACAACAATGACATCTACTCCTGGGAATGTTACACCACGCTCTAAGATTGTAGTAGAAATTAAAATTGTAATTTCTTTGTTGCGAAATCCTTCGACTATTTCAAGCCGATTGTCTGTCTGACTCGATACAAAACCAATTGTTTCTTCTGGAAAGATTTGTTCCATTATGGTTGCAAATTCCAATCCTTTCGAAATTTCTGGTACAAAAATAAGTAATGGATAGCCTGTTTCTCTTTGCTTTTGAATGGCGTTTCTGAGTTTTGGAACTAATTTATTTTTCCCCAAATATGTATCGAATTTGGAAAACCAGACCTTTTGCGGAACCACAAGCGGGTTTCCATGAAAACGTCTAGGGAGACTGAGTTTTTGCAATTTACCTGATTTGACTTTTTTATCTAATTCATCCGTAGAGGTTGCTGTTAAAAATACTAAAACACCGTCTACTTTAACTGCATTATCTGCTGCTCGATATAATATTGAGTTGTCTGCATAGGGGAAAGCATCTACTTCATCGATCAAGACCAAATCAAATGCCTGGTAGAACTTTAACAACTGATGAGTGGTCGCAACAACGAGTGGCGTTCTGAAATATGGGTCTGATTTTCCATGTAGCAGACTAATTGGGACCGAAAAATCATTTTGTAGTCGCTTGTAGAGTTCAATACAAACATCAATTCTTGGACTGGCTAGACATACAGCACCTCCTTTATTAATTAGTGATGCAACAGCATGGTACATCATTTCCGTTTTGCCCGCACCTGTTACAGCATGAACAAGAGTTGCTTGTCGTTTTTCCACATTCGCAACTAGTCCATCTGATATTCGTTGTTGCCAATCGGTCAGCGCCCCCTTCCATAGAAGACAAGCATTCATTGAAAAATCTTTCTGTGGAAAATAGTAGAGTTTCTCATCTGTTCGAACTCTCCCCAAAAGGAGACAAGCCCGACAATAATACGCAGCATTTGGCAGCTTGTTTTCTTCCTCAAACGATGTACCGCATCGGAAACAAGAATTCTTTCCTACTACACTGGAAATTGTTTTTGCTTTTTTTCTTTCTTCTGACGTTAATTGGTATTTAGTAAAAAGTCTTCCATGGTAATTCTCTAGTTCATTCATCACTTATTTATTCGGAAATTCTTGTCAGCTTGTAAAAAAATTAGTACAATTTAATTATGAAAGAATTTAAGACAATTATAGAAGATGGTCTGGTTGAGGAAGAAATTAAGAAATCCCGCTTTATCTGCTTTATGAAACGAGTGACTAGCGAGGACGAAGCTCGCGACTTTATTAACAAGATAAAAAAAGAACACTACAAAGCTAACCATAACTGCTCAGCTTTCATCCTTGGAGAAAGTATGGAAATCAAGCGTTCCTCAGACGATGGGGAGCCCTCTGGAACAGCCGGCGTACCCATGCTAACCGTTTTAGAAAACCACGAGTTGACAAATGTTGTAGCTGTTGTCACTCGGTATTTCGGAGGCATAAAATTAGGGGCGGGTGGTCTCATTCGTGCCTACGCTGGAGCAGTGGCTAATGCAGTAAAAAATATCGGAGTAGTAAAAGTCAAGGAACAAGAAGGAATTTCTATTATCATGTCCTACGCCCAATATCAAGAGTTTGCCAATTGGCGAGCAGGGCACGGCTTAGAAGAATTTGATACCCAGTTTACTACTGAAGTTTCAACCATGGTTTTTGTGGATAAGGATTGTCTAGAGCAAACCTTGGCAAGTCTGATTGAATTTTACCATGGAAAAATAACCGCAGAAAAAACCTACTCTCGAATTGTTGAGATCCCAATCTATTAAAAAAAGACTATCACTGAGATAGTTTTTTTGTTTATTATATAGCCATTTAAAGTTACAACTCCCCGACTACTCCCCGACCTCTGGACAAGGTCTTTTTTAATTCCCTCATCACATCCGCTACATTCTCCTCGTTCACAATCTCCCATGGTCTGACTGGCTCGCCTGGTAAAACATAGTCAAATTAAATCTATTCTTTTCATAAGATATTATTAAACAGTTCCATTTCTGCTAATACAGAAGCTGTACTGACCTTTTCAGCTATATCACCGTTTTCAATCTGCTCTGGTTCGTAATAATAGTCCACAATTGGAGCATATTTAATTGCTTCAAGATATTCACCACGGACGATATAAATATAATCGCTCGTGAGCCATTCGGCTATATCTTCTTTGAGCTCATTAATGAGCTCAGTATAGTCATAGCTGAATTTATAATTTCCGTCATCTATCCATTTCTGGATTTTCATGATGGTTTTGAGACTCATGTTTTCAAACTTGATGTCTCCTCGCCTCAACTTTGATATTCTATCGCGACTAACGCCTGTTTCAGCTTCTAACGAGTAAGCAGGAATGGCCTTATTGTTCAAGACCATTTCTACTTGCGTAGTATTTATTATCATTTAGCTACCTCTTTCAAGATTGTGATAGCTCTTTTAGTAAGCTGACCGTTTTTCTTGATGGCTTCTTTTTTGAAGATCGAAGTTGGGCCTTCTGCCTTCAAAATCGCTTTAGAGTCTACTACTTTTCCTTTTTTGTCGAAGTACACTTTAATGTACCCAACATTTTCAGAAGTTGCTCCGATTTGCAATGTTTTTGAAGTTTCATATTTGAAATTCAATGTTTGAAATTCTTCCCAAGTTACCTCAGCAACTTGTGGTTTACCATTTTGAAGAGTTGTGATGATTTTCATGACGTTTTCCTCCTGCCCTGTGGGCTTTTTGTTTTATCTTTATCTTGATTATATTATAACGTATTATTTTTTATACGTCAAGTATTTAATACGTTTTTTTGAAAATTTTTTAAATATTTTTTTGATAAAACTAAAAAAGGCAACAAAAAAAGCCCTCGGCAAAAAGCTAAGGGCGATTTTTTATTTCTGTTTAGAAATTTGCTCAGTCAGTTTATCAACTGAAGCAACTAATTTTTGATCGTCAAATTTTTGTGATTCCAAAAAGCGTGCGAAGTCACCATCATCAAGTGTGAGATGCTTAGCGCCTGCTGCTTGCAATTGTGATACTGTCGCAATGTCCCCGATACCAAAAACTGCACCATTCACGACACCGACATAACCTTGTTTGCCTGATTTGCTACGTACTACATAATCCATTTGTTCTACCTCTTCTTCTTTCTTTGTTTCAACTGCTGGCTTGCTATTTGTATTCGCAAGCATTTCTTCAACTGTTTTGCCTTTTGTCATCCAGTAACCAACACGCTCTATGAAGTAACGCTTGGTACTCTCACCATAAAAGTCCCAAGACCGATGCGGGCAAGCTGTCGGCACAAATTCCCGATGCAAGCGAACAGTGCTATTATTCGCCTGCAAACCAAATTTGTGTAAAATTTCAGCTCCCAACATGAAGCTCATCTCTTCGTTTTCCTTGAAATCCGCATCACTGGCACTGACTGATTGACACACTTCGATACCGACATAACGCTCGTTAGATTGCCAATCGCCCGTGTGATAGCCGATATTTTCCAAGGCAATCACTTGGACAATCGTGTATTTTGTCACGTAAAATTGGGCAATTCCAAGCTCTTTATTCCGATACCGAAGCCAATCGACATACCATTCTGATGTGTTTGATCCGTAATCATTGTGGATGACGATGCCAGCTTTCGCTACTAACGGCCCGACATCCATCAATTCTTCGTAAATCCGTTCGACCATCTATTCTCCTTTCGGCACTGCATAATTTAATGCTTGCGAACTGTCTTTTACTCCAGCAGTTGTTGGGTCATTGATAATTCCCACAACTGTCAAAATTGCCATGACTGTACCAAAAATGGATTCCCAGTTTTGGGGTACCCAGTTTAGTCCTAATTGCTGTGTCAAAAGCACCAACAATGGTACTAGTGTTAGCCAAAATGTTTTATTGCGTAAACGTACACGCCAATTGATTTTTTTCATCTAATTCTCCTTCATAATGACACGCTTCAGCTCTCTAATGTCGTCGCCCATGCTTTTAACTTGTTCAGCCAAAACCAAAATTGCCTTATTTTGCTCATCATGGCTGTCCAAACGACGGTTAGCGCTCTCTTTAAATTCTTTTAAATTTTCAATGTCTTTTTCAAGTACCGTACTGCGATTTTCTTGCCTTGTCATCTTAGCAGATAAGATTGACCACATGCCGAGAACGCTCGATACAAAGGCAACGAATGTATATACATGCTCAGGTCTAAATTGCATCCCTATTCCTCACTAATCAGTTCAGCCAAGATTTCCTTATCTTCGACCATCTTTGTGAGATAGGCCTTGATTTTATTTTTGATAAGAACTGAAAAAGGCAAATCTTTGTATTTGATATTTCCTTCAAAAATTTCAATTGCGTAAAGTTTAATCATCATATCTGTTCTCCATTCTTTGTTTTTAAGTAAGTTACAAGGTCTCTTTGACAACTTCATCATCAAATAGACCAGTTTGCAATAAATCTTCATCCGTAAGCAACCCTTTTCCGTATAGCGTCATAACGGTCTGCAAAAATGCTGAGCGAGATGCGGTAGACAACTGCACTTGCTCATCAATTTCCCCGATTGTTTGAGTAGCTTCTTCGATAGTCTTGTCTATAACATTAAATTTTTCAGTTTCGGCTCTGTTTGGAAAGTTATCTTGATAGATTTTTTCCAAAGCCAAATTGAGTAGCTCGACATCAGGTTTGCCGATGGCATCCTTGTCAAAGTAAATTGGATAAAAGGCTCCCTCAGAATTTCCGAGAATAACTTTTGTCCTATGAGGGTCACTATTAAGATACTCCAATGACTTGCTGATAAATTCTAACTTCATTCTTTCCTCCTAAATAATCCATGTGACTTGTGTGTTAATGGTATCTCCACGGTTAGATGCGAGCAAAACCATCGAACCATCGCCATTTATTTGTAGGTTTCGACCAAAACTCTGGTCTGTAGTCCAAGCTGTTACTCGCATCATTGTGCCATTGTTTGCGATAGGGAGTAGAGCTACTGGTATACTACCTAAATTTAATGATTGGTTAGCCGTTGTAGTAACCTGCAATTTGAGGGCAACGACATCTCCTTGGCGTTTATAATAAACTCCTGCTACACCTGTGGAGTTCCAACCTGTGTAGTTTGTCCCTTGATTCACAATCTGTCCGTTCGCTTGTATCAGAAGTTGCTTAGTTCCATCCGATGCAACTACGAAACTGATAGTCGCATTATCAGGGTCTGATAAACCATAATGCAGGACACTGCCTAAATCATTGTTTTGGTTAACCCTTGCGAACCGTAATTGTCCAGAGGTCAGCACAGCGACCGGCATATCACTCGCTGTACTCTCACTACTTGATTTCCTGACGGGTGTCCCAGAACTGATAGCCCCGATATTGTCTATGTAGAGTCCCCACTTATGAGCAGGTATTACAAAGCTCCCCCAACTGTCTGTTGAAGTCGCTTGGGCTTCGCTCTTGAGTAATTCCAACGAACCGCCACTAATTTGCCCAAGGTCAGCAGCAAGGGCTGACAAGGTGGAAACAGATAGCTTATTGGCACCAATCGTACCATCGACTATCATGTTCCCTTTTACTTTAAGTAGATTAGCGATAATCTCAACCCATTCAGCTCTCTGAGCTATCATAGATGCTATTGTCTGTCCATTTACCGTCTTAGATGCGCTGTGAATGATACCCTCATCTGTGACAGAAATGTCGGTTTTGTAGACCACTTTTTCTTGGTCAGCTTTGGAATCAATTTCTTTTTGGACGTCTTCGGGAGCTAGGGAATGTCCGGTATCAACAGTGCCTAGTTGAATATTTACTCCAGTTATCCAAGCGACACCAGTTGTTACTCCCTCAAGATTAAATTTAATAGAAGTCTTAAGTTGGTCGTATGATGTATTAGCTGAGTAGTCGTAAGTATATGATATATACTTCCAGTCCGACGTTCCTGTGAAACCTGCTAAAGTTTGATAGTCCGTGCCAGTAACAGCGCCAGTCGAGCTGTTCTTGCGAACCATTTCGTGTTTAAAACAGTTAAACACATTCCAAACATTCGCGCCTTGAACGACATTCTCATATTTTATCCAAGCGCTAAAAGTAACCGTACGATAAAGCCTTGAGCTAAAATCTGGTTCAATATTAAATGTAACATCCCCCCAATTAAATATTTTGTAACACAAATTTTGCCCAGTAACATGACCGCTAGGCAAGGCCTCGGTTAAAAACCATCCTGTGGTCCGTGATTGAATCCATAGATTACGAGTATCAATATCAATCTTCGCCCATCTGTCAGCCCAACGATACTTCGTCTTGTCAGTACTATCAGCTTGCGTATAGTCTGAGTATTGTCCAATATACCGTTGACCATTATCAGTTAATGTTAGACCTGTACCATCTGCATTGTCTGAGTAAGCCCAATGGACTACAGCAGTTTGACCATCTGCGCCGTCCGAAACATCCGTAAATGTTACTTCTGTTGTCGCCACCACTTTGCCAGCAAGTATGGCCTCGACCTTGACCACGGCCGTGCCACTGACGGCAGCAGCGGATACTGTATAGGTGGATGCTGTGGTGCTAGTCCCATTGATAGTCCACACAAAAGAGGCCCCAGAAATCGTTTCTGAGCCTCGTTTTAAGGTGGGGGTTATCTGGCTATTGCCAGCGCCGTTCTTAAAGATTGTGCCGTTGTTTGTGGCCAAATCAAGCGTATATGGCATAGCTTCCTTTGCTAGCTCTTCGACACGTTTGAGCAAGTCATCCGACAGTTGACTGTACTTGCGCTCGTAATTCGTAAAGGTGGTTTCTGTGACCCTACCAGTGATGATATCTTCCGTCATCTCTGAGATTCTGGCCTGCACGTACAAAGGTGGGTCAAAGTGCAAATCATCTATCAGGGTCATTTTGTCCGCGATTTCACCGTCCATACTTCCTTCTGCTGTGTACGATACTTTTGGCACACTAGTTTTTTTCAGCTCGGCCAACATATAGCCGTATAGCGCCTCTTTAGTTTCATACTCTGTACTGCCAAGGTCCAGCAATAGGTAGTTATCCGCGGAATTTCTACCTACCGCTGGGAACCTGTCCCGCGTTTGTGGGGCTCGAAGATAAGCTCCATCTGTAACATAGAGCGGTTTACCAGCATCATCGTTGACTGTCTTGGTAAGTCCAGCAATTGTCAATCCATCTTTGCCAGTGGCATGCACCGCACTATATAACTCTTTGATGTTATCAGAATAGTTAATGACTTTGAGGTCTTTTCCTACTCTGACAGGTTGGCCGGTTAAATCTTTGCCAAGATTCCCTTTGCGGTAAATATTAAGGACATGGCGCCTCAGTGAGTAGTCGCTATTCACTTCGGTCACAAACTCCAACTCTGCGTCAAAACTATTAGCGATTGAGTACAGCCTATCCAGTAGAGTGTCCGTACCAGTCCACTCAAGCTTGATGGATTTGTCAGCCAACTCATTGATGCCAATTGTAAGAGAGTTTTCTGGATCAAAAATTCGCACATATTGAGCGATTGACTGGGCTTTGTCTGACTTGTATGACCCTTTCTGCTCATTGTTGATTTCCAAAACCAACGAATAAGCAATTAAGTTTATCTTAAAGCCGGTTTTTTGGATATCCATGATATTAAGCCAATATGGCTTATTCTTATAGACAAAAGACAATTTGCATCCTGTCTTGACAGTGTCGATATCTTTTGAGTTAAAGCTCAAAGAAAGCATACTGGCACTTCCGGCTAAAAACTTTGTCAAGTTAGGCGTTTTAAATTTAATGCCTGACTCATTGTCAAAAAAAGCGACATTATAGCTATCCGTCGAGTCACGGACGGCAATCCGAATATTATCCATCAGCTAAATGCCTCCTTAATTTCAGCAGTTGCTCTTTTAATTTCTGAAAAGCTAGACACAAGTAGCTGTACCTTGGTCTCCCCAGGCGGGACCTTGACATAGCTAGTGCCCAAAACCTCATCGCTGAGAGCTACCTGATTATCGACATACAGCCTACCTTCTTCTCCGAAAACTTGAAGAATACTTCCAGCTTTATATCGATTAGGGATGTCCTTCCAGTAAGGCACCTTGATTTTGGTAAAGGTAAAATCGTTTAGATACATCCTGGTTACCAATTGTCCAGCTGTGTTACGGCCACTGTACTGGCCAACAAAAAACTGGATTTTATTGGCATTGACAGACCGTATTTTTGATTCGTAAAAGACAAAATACTTTCCATACCAGAAAAAGGTGACTTTGTCACTTTCCTTTCGAATGTCAAACATATTTCGCTCGCCATTTTTGCTATCCTCGCCATATGGATTGGGCGGGATGAACTTGCTTGGAGTAAAGTTGATATAGTGGACTGACCGGCTGCCACCTGCACCATCGCCAAGCAAAAAATGCACAGTTGCTTGATTCTGAGTTGTATTTGTTTTTTCGATGGCCATACCGGCAATAAAATTATTATTAGAGTCTACAACTGCAAGACACCAAGCCCCCGTCTGGCCAACCTGGCCGGTCTCAAACCAAGCCTTGGCCCAGAGATACCAGTTTTGAGCGGATTCTGACAATGCCAGCTCTTTAATAGCCCCAAATTGTCTGCCGTTTGCGCTGTTTGTAAAACTGCCTGGCAGTATGCCTAGACGGCCTCCATATTGAGTGTCCGCTGACATGGTCGTGACCGCTTTTTTGTCTTGGTTCTCGTAAAAAACCGTGCCATTGGTCCAGTTGGCAAAGTCGCCGGCCTTATTATTGGCTAACTGGACGCTTTTTTCAGCAATGACTCCATCAACTTCTTCAATTTTCCCAAACTGAGAAGCCCCGTATTCTGTAACGATACCCAGGAAACCAGATTCTTTAGCCAATTCTACCTCATAGTTAACATGGACAGCTTTACTGCCATCATTGATGATGGTTGCTTCCATGATGCCTTGAGCATTTTTTGTAAAATTAAATGTTCTGCCGTGTTTTGCATTAGCGATCCCGTCAAAGACCTCAAATTCAAAGGTGATATCAGCGTTTCGGACGAAACTTGTTGGTGTGCTCATTTTGCTAAAGCGAGCATGATACACTCTGTCTGGTTGTTCTTCCAGCTCAAGTGTCAATTCCTTGTCCGTAAAGATTTGGTTCAAGCGGTCAATGGTCGCAAAGACATTTTCTGGGATGACCGCCTCAACCTGGATTACCTTGCTCCCACGATGTTGATGCAGAAAAGTTCTTCCGTTTACTGCGTTATCATCGGATTGGTTCTCGATATCTGCCACCGGTTGAACAATTACCTTCGAGATTTTGACGATATCATCTAGAGCGATACCATCGCATTTTAATTTCTTAAAAAACATCAAGTCCCCCTTCTAAAGATTAGATCGACATTGTCTTCAAAGGAAAATTTGTCACGTAGCTTTTTCCAAATATGGCCAATCAACTTGTCGCTATCGATATACACACTTCCGTCCTTGTCGTAGATGGCTTTCAGTACACTTAGGATTTCAAATAGGACTGCCATAATTTCTTGATTGCTAAAGTCGCTTGATTCAGCAATCCCTTGGCCAATCATGCCTAAAGTCTGCCTATTCAGAGGTAAAATAGCTTCTTTACCAGCTTCTCCACCAACCATCGCATTATTGCCGTTCATACCGAAAACAGTCGGTCCATTCATGATACCGCCTTTTGCGTACCATTCAACTCCGATACGAGGCAATGAACCTTTCCCCATCAACCCAAACGGTGGTTCCCCTCCACTTACGTTAAAATGTGGTAATTTAATATCAGGCAACTTCCAGCTAAAGTTAAACAATCCTTTTATTCCTTCAATTGCACGAGAGACAATATCTTTTGCTCCGTTAATAGCGTTTGAAATGGTGTCTTTAATCCCGTTCCATACACGGGATACAGTGCTAGAAATTCCGTCCATAACGCTCGAAATGGTACTTGAAATGTTATTGAAGATGCTGGATGCCGTGCTATAGATACCATTCCACAATCCAGACAAGAATGAAGCTATTCCGTTCCAAACTGCAGAAATTGTACTTGAAATAACGTTCCAAATGCCAGAGTAAAAAGCGACTAACATATTGAAATAAATCTGTGCAAACGACACGATAGCCGACCAAATACCGCTCAAAAAAGCCGACAAGGCGTTCCAAACACCTTGAGCAGTTGTAGAAATGACCGTCCACGCATTGCCTAAAAAGTCAACAAATCCCTGCCACATTTGCCGTCCGGTCTCTGTCTGCGTAAAGAACCATACCAATGCAGCGACAAGGGCTGTAATTGCCATGATGACAATAGCGATTGGATTAGCGGAAAGGACAGCGTTGAATATTCCAAAAGCACCACTCGCCCCCATTGTAGCAGCCGCTTGGGTCGCTTCTGCTGCAGTCAATGCTCCAGTTTGAGCGAATCTAGCTAGCATCAACCCGTTTCCGACCGCAAGTAAGGTATTGCGAACCGTTTCTATTGCTTGAATAGTTCCTGTTACCACCTTGTATCCTGCCCATGCAGTTGTAATACCTACAATGGCAGCTTTAAACGCATCAACTTTCGGTCCGCCTTTTTCGAACCATGAGATGAAATCAGCAACCTTGCCTGCGCCTTCTGTAACAATATCGACAGCAGTTTCAAACGAAGATTTGATTGTATCGCCAATTTGGGTTGTTGTTGTTATGATGGTCTCAGCGGTCCCTGAGTCCATCCCTAGCTTAGTAAGTAAGTCGATGTTATCCTTCTCACTCAAGGATCCAAAAAGAACATCGAATATTGAACTGATGGTAGCAAAAGCTAAATTTAATCCATCTGTTAAGCCTTGGAAACTCCCTTCGGGGACCGAGAAGACTTTTTCCAAGAATGCGACAAACGCTTGAGATATTTGAGGCAAGACTTGGTCGAACAAAGTCATAAATAGACTTGGCAATGTTGCACCAAGTGCACCCAGCAATTCTGTAGCGCCTGTCACCAAGCCAGGGAGTAAAGCTCCTAGAATTTGTGGCAAGTAACCAACTAATGTTTGAATGACCTGAGCAAGCCCTTGAATCAATCTAGGTAATGCTTGGACTAGCCGTGGAACGATATTCCCAAGAGCAATACCGATGGAATCAGTAAGCCCTCCAACCAATTCACCAAAATCTTGGTCAGGATCAGCCATACCAGTTAGGAAGTTCTCCCACGCAGCCTTTACCATGCCTACAGATCCAGAAATGGTAGATGCTGCCTCTTTCGAGGTCGTGCCAGCGATTCCCATTTGCTCCTGCATGACATGGATAGCTTCAGTTACATCAGCAAATGACGAAATATCATACTTGATACCGCTGATTTTCTCAGCGTCATCAAGCAAGCGTTGCATTTCCTCTTTCGTTCCGCCATAACCGAGCTTGAGATTGTCCAGCATTGTGTAGTTCTGCTTGGCAAATCCCTGGTATGCATTCTGGATAGATTCCATCGAGGTACCCATCTTGTTCGCATTGTCAGACATGTCGATAATAGCCTGGTCAGCAAGTTTAGCGGCTTTCTCAGTATCTCCGCCAACAGATTGTATCAGCGAGGCAGAAAATGATGTCGCCGTCTCCATATACTGATTGGCAGATAGTCCAGCAGTCTTATATGCAATTTTGGACTTGTTTAACAAATCCTCT
The DNA here is from genome assembly GCF_049893425.1 of Streptococcus sp. VTCC 12886. Lineage (NCBI taxonomy): Bacteria > Bacillati > Bacillota > Bacilli > Lactobacillales > Streptococcaceae > Streptococcus > Streptococcus sp. VTCC 12886. Next base: position 13,551 of record NZ_JBMVJB010000029.1, read on the forward strand.
TGAGCGTTCATGAGCTTGTTATACTCAGCAGACGCCTCGTCTACGCTCTTACCAACAGATTGTGCATACTCTTCTAGTGACTTTCCACCAGCCCCAAAAAGAGTCTCAACACCACCGACTAATTGCTCGTATTCTGCGTAATGTTTGGTTGCTGCGCCCGTAAGCCCAACCAATGCAGTAATACCAACAGCCAGACCTGTGGCCATGACTTTGCCTGCTTTGGTTGCTAATTGCCCTATCTTACCAAAGACGGCCGAGAGTTTCCCGTGTGCTCCTTCAGCTTTGCTTGTCGTTTCGTCAATAGCTTTGTTTGCGGACTTGTTATCAATCCCGATTTTGCCAAAAAATTCAAAAATATTCATGCTTTACTCTCCTTTCTTTGTATTTTTAAGATGGATTCAGCTAAAGCAATGGCTTCCTTGTCTTTTTCTTTTGATTGTTGTTTCTTGCTTTGCTTTTCGAGATAACTTTTTTTCGAGTATTTTTTGAGGAAGTCAGATAATGACATATCTACATCTTTTGATTTCCAGATGTCAGTCAGCTCCTCTTTATCCTGCTCGTCTAGTAGGTACATAAAAAAATCCAAAGCCTCGCTGAGAGTTTGGGTCTCTAACAAGGTCTTTGGATTTCCGTACCGTTTAAAAAGTATATCTCTTAATTTATGGATGTCTAGCCCAACAGCGAAGCAATAGATTGGAAAAAATCTTTGAGTTCCGCCTTTTTGCCAAAATCAATCAATAATTTTGAGTAGTCTAGCATACTCAATGATTCAATTTCCTTTTGACTCGTACCAGTTAGGTCAGCCAAAAATTTGTTGATGTCAGCTTTCGCATCGTTAACATGACGTAAGATTGCAAAGCCAATATCAGTTACTAAAACCATACCACGTTTTTGATATTCGGTTTCCGTAACTTCTTGCTCTTTTTTGGTCAGCTTTTTCTTTTTGTGGTCAGCCAATGCAATGACGTCTTTTCCGGTGCTCTGTTGTCGTTCGATTAAACTAACAACTTCTTCTTTAATGTCGAGTTTTCCAATGATGGATAACATCGTAAAGATGTCTCCACCATTTAGCTCACGCATTTCTAATTTTTCAGACATTCGGGCCTCCTATTAAACAATGTTCGGGAAGTAGATCCGGCACGGTAAACTCAAATCGTCAATTTTATCCTCGTCGGCATGAGCTTCAAAAGTCATAGCGATGACTGCTTCATCATTATCTTTTGTCTCAAAGTCAAGACCGGAAGTACAAAGTGCGTTATCAATAATGACGATGATTGGATCGTTCGTACCAGACATCGTGCCTACAATACCGAGGTTTTCGATATAATCTGTATTTTCGAGTTTTGATTTTCCGGAAATAACTTTGTAACCCGTTGGTGCAGTTGTACCATCAGCTTCTTTGATTTCCCCGTTAATAGACAAGCGAATATTCTCAGCAGTCAATTCCTTGACGTTCGTTTCAATCTTAGCCGTCTGACTCTCGATGATTTTTTGCCCAACGGCTGGTGTAAGCGCACCGTCTATTTCGATTACGCGATAATTGACTTCAACCGTTACTTTGTTACCACCTGCGGTAGCACCTAGTAATTCGCCTTCCCACTGTCCGGCGCTATCTTGACCCCCTGTTGGATTCCAAGTCAAGTTTTTATAAATAGCACCCGCATTAATTAAGTAATGTTTTGGGGTGCTGGCAGTATAGCCAGTGCGTTTTACAGCTGTTTTATCCATTTATTTTCTCCAATCTAATTTAATATAAAAACGCAAATTCCGTCGTTGCAAGTCGTCCAAATTGGTCGGTACTGTCTGCATCGCTTGAAATTGCGTTCGTATGTAGCAATCCTCGAGCATTATGTCAAAATGTCTAAAGTGCATTTTGATGCTCTCGGATAATGTTTCTATTTCGACCTGATCCAGTCCTTTGTTACAAAAAACATCCACATCTAAGTAACAACCATCTGCGTGACGGTCAATATTGGTCAAGCTAGTCGAAAAGACCACATAGGGATATTTAACAGTCTTAGCAGAGTTTTTGATGTAGTAGCTCTCACTGTGGACAGTTTTCAGCTCTTTTAAGATTGTTTTGATAACTTCTTTCATCTATCCTCCCAACTCTCTTAAACAGTCTGCTAAGATGTCTCTTATGGCTTTCTGGTTTTGTCTAAAAGCTGGTCGTAGGTATGGTTGTGAAGGCATTCCGTAGGTAAAGCGTACCTCGCCATTTGGCGTTTTATAGACCCAACCACCTTTGCGACCGTTCCCGTTTTCAGCAAATTCACCAGTACCAAATTCCACATAGATAGCATACTCACAATTAGTACCTATATAAGCTGCTAACTCGCTCTCATTGACCTTATAGCCAATACTGTTTCGTAGGGCACCTGTATTAACAGGGACCAATAACACAGCTTGGCTTTCGACCAACATTGCCACCTTAATAAGACCTCTAATAGCAGCACGTTCAAGTTCTCTTTTTACTGCCTCTGAATTATCTACAAATGTCATCAGTGGACACCTTTGACATATATTTCCAGATGATGTCCAATATTTACTGGATTATCAACGTAAGTTACTTCGTAGGACTTTCCATTGGCTTCGATTTTGTCTTCAATTTCGGCGTTGACTGTCATATCCTTAGTCAAGATAATGTGGGTGCTGTCTGCAAGATAGGCTAACTTGTCCGTTGATTCATTCCCACCAAGCATGTCCATATAACCAGTAAAGTCAGCTACTTTCTTATACTCAAAGATTTCTTGACCTAGTTCGTTTTCACCATTCGCTATAGTTTTAAAAAGATAAAATGTCAACATCACGACCACCTCAACTTTCGATACTTGTCCAAAAAACCAAGCATGCTGACTGGATATCCCTCCGAACTTTCAGTAGCCGTCACGTCGTAGTAGGTCACAGACCAACGTGCTACGGTTTCGGATTTGATACCAGCTTTATCACGCATTTTGGCATCATAAGCGATCAATTTCTTGATACCTGTCAGCACGTCCGCAGGGTAGCTCACTTTCGTTGCTATAGCCCCTAAATTGGTTTCTGTGATAAAATCTCCACGGATAGTAATTACATCACCAGAGACGCTCTCAACAACGTATAGACCATTGTTGTAGTCTGTTCCATTGATTTCGATGGTGTCGCCAGCTTTAAATATATCCAAACGCCCACTACTAGCTTTGATTGTGTTTCCAGATAATCGCAAACCACGAATGCGGAACTTAATCAACTGAAAATTGTTATTGGTCAACTTTCTGACCATTGTTTCTAGCCCATCACACGTTTCCTGTGTTGCATCTGCATCAAGTTTCAATGCTTCTTCCAGGTTAATAATCATACATACCTCCAATTAAAAAGGAGAGTAGCAGACTACTCCCCTAGTTTCGATGCTTCCAAAATTTCAAGCAATGTTTCCGTCTTTGCATTTTTTGCATACTCAATACCAGCTTCATCCAATTGAGCTTTTACTTCATCACGGGACAATTCTTCCGCGGTTTCTGGCTCAATATCCCCTGCTACTTCTTCAAATCCTGCTTCGATGAGCCGGTCAGCAACCAAATCGTTATCCGTCTCTTTGATGACGTTCAAGCGTTTAAATTTACGCATGAGCTACCTCCTAGGCTACTGTGTTAGCAAAGATTGACTTCTCTTTTGATTTTGGAATCCAGATGTCATGGTACTTGCGATAGTCCATATCCCAAGCGTTTGCACGTTGGTTAGTCATTGGATCAAATACACGTACTACGTCTGTTTTAGATACTGCAATAGGTGCATTTTCTGCAACGATAAGCCAGTTAACGGCTTTTGCTAACGGGTCAGCCACAAAGCCACCTACTTCTTGTCCACTAGTCTTGCCATCATTAAATTTAAACGCAGTTTGAAGCAATGATTGTTGTGTTGGCACAATTTCGTGGCCGTCAATTTTAGTTACAACAGTTGCCACTTCACCAGCCGGAACTGTGGCCGTTGACATACGTTTAGATGCTTTGTCATCAAGTCCAAGATTAGTCAACATAGTTTCAGACATGGTAATTTTGAGCTTGGCAGTATTCCCAACAATCTCTTTTACTGTTGCAATGTCTTTTAAAAGCTCAGTCAAGATGTTTGCGTCTGTGATTGCAGCAGTACGAGTTTGACCAACTGCAATAGCTTTGGCAGCAATAGCAGAGTAGCGATAAGCATCAATTTCAGGTACAACTAAAGTGCGTTGGAATTCGCCCATGACCGTTCCAGCAGTTGCTACAAAGTTTGTTTCGTCAACGTCCATAGCGTCCAATTGGAATTTACGACCACGATCTTGTGTGAGTTTGTAGGTATCCCATGTAAGCGTCACAGCACCATCAACATAGCCAGAAGAACGATCATAATCTGCAAGACCATCCATAACGATTGACGGCAATTTTACTTCGTTACCGCCATTGTATTGTACTAATTTACTATTTACTTCCATCCAACCTGTCGTTGATTCTTGCACGATTTGTTTGTCAAGAACTGGTTGAAAAATTTTTGAATATTCTAGTGTGTTTGCCATTTATTTTTTCTCCTTGAAAAGTTATTTTCCGAATACAGCTGATTCAAAGTCAGCAGTCAGTGATTTTGATGGGTCAATTTTTCCACCCGGTGGAATATCCACCCCACCTAAAGTTTTAAAGCCGTTATCAGTTTGTTCAGGCTCCGTGGTTTTGAAGAATGTAGGGTGATTAGTCTGCAACTCCTTGATTTTACTGTCAAGGTCCTTGATGCTACCATCTTCTGCCAATTCCACATCACCAAGTTTGTACATAAGATAATCCAAATCAGTCGCTTTAGCACTAGAAAGAGCATCTTTAATAGTCTGTTTCTTAGCTGTTTCTTTCACGTCAGCTTCTAGTTGTGATACTTTATCCTTGTATGCCTTGAGTTCATTCTGCAATTCGTCGTTATCCTTGTTTGATTTCTTCAACGTGTCCAGCGTGCTGTTAGCCACTTTTAGCTTTTCAGCTTGCTCGTTGTAGACATCTTTAGGGACAGCGTGTTTCGGAAACTCTTCTTTAAATGCGTTCATGACCGCATCAATTTCCGTTTTTCCGTCTACAGTATGTTTCTCAATAAGTTCTTTCAACCAATCCATTGTTGGTTACCTCCATAGATTTTATTAGGGGCTCTCCCCCTGTGGGAGTTGTCACAATATACCCTGTAACAATTTGGGTAAGCCCTCTAGCGGAATCGAACCGCTATCCAAGTCGGTGGATTCGAACCACCACAACCTAGCGGACGGAATCGAACCGTCTCCCATTGAGGGCAAAAAGAAAACCGTATGGATTTCCATGCGGTTAGGTTATGTAATTAATGCAGTCTTTCCTACTGTCAAGATGAGTGACCACCTCCTATTTGAAAAGTTGCGCTGATGCAGACCAACCTGCAATAGTGTCAAAAAAGAACGCCCCACTTTTTTCTTGGTTTGTACTTTTGCCAAAGTAATCAAAAGCAATGTGCTTATCAGTCACATCCATATTACTTACATCTTGAAATAATAATGTTTCGCCATTCTTTAAAAAGATAATAACTTGTTTTTCCATTTTTTTCTCCTCTATTTTTTGCAACAAAAAAAGCACTTAGAATTTCTCTATGTATTATGAAGTTGTCGACTTAAATAAATTTTTATTATTAAAGTTGTCGATTGAGTATTTTTCCATGTATTCTTCAACATAGTCAGGAACTGCAAGACCATTCCACTTAAGACCAACTGCATCTGCCCATGCCTCAGATGGTATTTTTAAGTGGTCTGATTCACTCTCGTTATACCACTGTTTAGCGATGTTTTTCCACTGCCAATTATCACTAGCATTTTTGTAATTATCTAGGACATGTCCAAATTCATGAGCAATAGTGTCATCTGCAGTTTTCAACAATGACCAATTTTTGCCTGTTTTCTCAAAATAAGCTTTTTCTATTGAAGCCTTTGCTTTTTCCATAGCGTCAAGCGTTTTGAACGACACCGAGTTAAAGCCAACCCATGAACCATCGCGAAACTGAACCAATTCTCCATCTATTTTACGAAGTTCACCCGACATGTATTGAGTGATACCGTAGTAGCTCTTTGCACTACGACCGAGATTCCGTTCGGTCAACCTCTGCAATGTCCTCGTATCAGTAAGAACGACAGGCCGTGCATCAATAGGCAACTTATCCAAGTGTTTTAAGATAGCATTGTACCACTCAGGTTTCATTTTACTAAAATCAGCATATTGCACACCATTAGCCATCGCATGAACTTCAGCATCTTTGTGATTTTCAAAAGAGTACGTAACAGTTTCTGATGTTTTATTTTCAGCCTGTTTAACTTTAACTATTTTTTTATTAGGTTTCTTAGGAATTTCACATCCTTTAGCCCTAGCCCACTCTCGATAATTTCTGTACTCGATAATCTTACCAGTCTCATTATCTCGCCTTGATAGCAATGTGTCATCGTCTTTAAGCCGTGAGATTGTCCGGCATCTACAGTTGACATCTTCGCTTGCGAAACCAAACATATGCGGTTGTTTCGTCCGTAGACCGTTAATCTCAAAATAACCGTCCTTGTCAGCCTTTGCGCCGTCCAATTCTGCGTGATTGTGCCTTGTGCGACCGTCCAAAGTTGCTACCCAAACTTTGTCAAACTCAATACCCAGGTTTCTAGCTTCCAATTGAGCCTTCTCTCTAGTTACGGCCTGTACCCGGCCAGCTTCTGTCCTAGTGATCGTCATAGCCCGACGATAGGAACTATATCCCTGTTCTGCCAATCTAGCGGATGCCTGAGCATAACTCGCCCCGTGCAAAAAGATACGGTTGAGGTCGTCCTTGATATTGTTTCGCAACCGTTCCACAACCCCATCGTTCAAGCGTTCAGATAGTTTGAAGTTTGCCACGGGCGTTTCAATGATTGTTCTTAGTTCTTCTTCTTTTAACATGGCAAAGTTAATCCCACCATGTCCGCCCTCGAACTCGTAAAACAGTTCGTTATAAGCGATTTTCCCTGTGTCAATTAAATGCCCTGTAATTTCACTTCTAAGCCCTTTTTTTAACTTATCTGCTGATTGGTCTAACTGCTCTAAAAGCGTGCTCATTTGGCTTAATTTGACCTTTTGAGAAGACGTTAAGTTATCCAACCGCTGGTAATCAACAAGTAAAGACTTTTTCAAGTCCTTAATCGTATCAATGTAGAGGTTATAGAGTCGTTTGTCCGTTGCTTTGTCCGCTTTCTGCAACAGGTTCTCTATTTCCTGTTGGAATTTGTTCAGCTTCGTCACCCGTCACCTCCGTAAACTGGTTAAAATCAGTTTGATACCCTTGTTCTTCCAGTGCTTTCTCGACTTCGCCTGGGTCAACTTCCAAGATGCCTGCTAGCAATTCCAAAACAGTTCGGTCATCAAGCCGAGGTGCAGCAGTCATGATATTGTTAATCAAAACTTGATTGGTTTCAGCTTCCGTCTTAGCAATCGTAGCATTATCTGCTTTATTAGCCATGACGTCTCTTGTAATTGCGACTTCAACTTTACTAGCATCATAATCTTTACCATGCAATTCGTTGATGTTTTCCACAATCAGTTGTAACATCTCTTTGATGACTGCACGCAAGCGGACTTCAATCTTGTTGCATTTTAAATCGAGTAGGCTGTATCTTGATTTGATAACTACATTTGTGATATTCCCATCGCCTGTCTGCGAGCTATCAAAGCCCATACCAAACTTATAGATAGCCTCCTTATCTATCTCAAGTTTAGTCCTACGAGCCTCAACAGGGATATTGGTTGTGATGACATCAATACCACCATTTTCGCCAACTCCCACGGTCTTCTTGGTCTTGAGGTTTGTGACTAAGGTAGACAGGTTGTCGCCCTCGTATCCTCTAACTGCATAAATTGGGTGGTCAAAGTCAATCAAGTTATTTGACAATGCACAAGCCATCATGTCGTAGTCATCGATAAGGTCTTTGATAGGTTGCAAGTCATTAGTCTTGCTTCGATTGTTTTGTAGACAAATAAATGGCACACGACCGTAGCCTTTACCAAACTTATCCTCTCCCTTTTGAGCTAGTAAATGTGGTTTAGGGTTGTATTCAGCCGAATTGTCCAACTTGACCGCTTGACCATCTTCTTGTACAAAATAAAAGACTTCTTCTTTGGTCCACAATTGGATTTTAGTCACAGTCTTTTGTTTGTTATCCTTAACAATCTGGTCATCATAGTAATAAATGATCTGGTCGATGTTGTAAAATTCGTCGTAGATTGGAATGATTTTGAGAGCATCAGCAGTTTTAAACCGCAAACGATTGTCAGTATCAATTTTCCAAAAGGCATACTCGTATGATTTCTGACTCGCTCCCTCGACTAATTCTTGCAACATGAGCTGAAAGTCTTCGTTGATGTATTCATCAAGATATTCCTGCAATCCAGTTTGCTCAGTCGTAACTTCAATTGGATTGGACAGTAGATACTGTACTTTCTGGTCAACTAACTCCGTAAAATATTGATGAGCAATCCGTGTGTTACTTCTGTGTTTTTCTTCGACGATTTCGCCTTCGTTGTTAAAGTAAAAAAGCCGATAATTAGCAATATCGTGCTTGCCTTCATAGTAATTGATGCCCGTCTGCATCTCTTGCTTGAGCTTGCTTCCACGGTCATTTGAGACCAGCCTTTTCACTTCGGCAACAAGTGTCGACATATTATCTGTTTGTAACATTTCTCCTCCTAAACAAGCCAGCCAGAATTAGCTGTAATTTTTTCTGCGATACCCGTCAAGGCATCCTGTGCATCATCGTGAGCATTCTTGCCCTCTCTTTGATAAGTCATAAGACTTTGATACAATTCTGGCCATCGGTTGCGCCATCCGTCTGGGAAATAGACGTGTTCCATCAGCCACGTTGCATTGGTTAAGATACGGGCTTGTTTATTTTTCGACTGGTGAAACCATTTGACGGCAGTATAATTCGTTCCATGTTTTTCTTTCATCAGTCGCTCTACATTCCTGGCAAACCCTCGACCGCCATTGTTTGACTCAATCCAGCATAAATTGACCTCGTTCTCAGTCAATTTTCTAGCCAGCAAAGGCTCTGTTACTTCCATAGGTTCTTTTGTAAAAACAACATCTAATATATAAGCTTCTTTGTCCATCGTTTCGCCATAGATGTAGCTTGCAAGATAGTCCTTGCCTGTGTCTGCCGTGTCCGTGTAGGCACTGATACGCTTAAATGTCGGCTTGTCAACATAAGTTTTAAACTCACTGTACAGTCTGCCCTTGATGTCAATAGGTTCTTGTTGATAGTTTGCCGATGCAATATCAGCCCCCATGGCTTTGACCTTGCGGAAATAAGATTCTTTACTTAGCACTTCTTCACATAGCATGCTATCTGTTTCTTCATCATAGGTCTTTATGCTAACATGCTTGACACTATACCCTGATTCAGGCAATTTACTCAAAGCCTTGCCTGCCAAGTCCTCAGAATGCCAGCGTGTCATGATGATAATAAGTTTGCCACCCTCTTCTAGACGTGACAGCATTGTGTTCGTAAACCACTCCCAATGCCCTTCAAGGATATTGGTGTTATTGGCTTCTAGGGCGCTCTTGATCAAGTCATCTATGATAATTACATCCGCACCAAAACCTGTAGCAGTACCTCCAGGAGATGTCGCCAAATAGTTATTGTACCCTTTTTCTAAAGACCACAAATTCATTGCCCCATCGCCATGCTTTATTTTAGTTTCGGGGAATATATCAGAAAAGACCGTGATCGAATCATCTGCCTTTGTCTCTTGTATAGCATTTCTGACTGACTTTGAAAATACTGTTGACAGCGTGTCATTGTATGAGCCTGTCATGATTTTCTTACTATTGTCATTCCCAAGCAACCACTGCACAAACATTCCAGCCGTACGAGATTTACCATGACGAGGGCCGATATTCACAACTAAAACATTGTGCTCATCATCTGACATAAAGCCTTGAAAACTGTCACACAGCTGTTTTAGATAAGTCCTATCCGTTTTATAAAAATCACCTGCCATTAGTTGACAATAATAAAAGAAATCACGACGTGCTAACTCAAAACGCGCTTGTTGCTTGATTGCTGTTCTATCCATCATCAATCAACTTCCTTAACTCATCCGTTGTCAAGTCAGCAAATGGGTTGGTTTGGTTGATATTGACTTCACCATCATGTGTCACTGCTTGTTTTGTTTTAAAATCGTTATCTCGACGTTCCAAATACCATTTTGATAAGTCTATGTCCCCGTCGTCAATTGCTTTCGATATATTAAGTTTTGCCCGTGTTTTCACACGTTGTTTAAGTAACTCTTTTCGCTCCGAAAATACAGGATTTTCCTTGCAATAATCATAAAGGGTTGTGGTTCCTATATCAGCCAAAAGACAAGCTTCTTCATCGCTCAATCCCTTTAAAAACAACTCTTCCAATTTCCGTAGTGTTCCTTGCGTCATTTTAGTTGGTCTACCGCGCTTTGTTTTTGCCAATATCATCACCTCCCATCATAAAATACAAAAAGACCACATCTGCGGTCTCTCTGAGTTAAATATTTGGTCCCTCGCATGATACTAGCAAAACACGGTCAATGGGTCCTTATTAAAATGTTTTATTATTGCTAGTTTTTAAATGGGAACAGCAGGAATCGAACCTGCACATACTATAGTGTCTCCGCCTAGAATGAGACTTAGTCAAGGAGCTACCTCTACCGTTTTCCAATCACGGCTCATGTTCCTACCTCATAACATATGATGCGCAATTTGTCCCCACAGGGATACTAATGCTAACCATTCGGTAACATCATAGTTATTAAGTTTAGTAAGTCAATCTGTTATGGTTATGCACGCACAAACTATACAGCCGATCTATACATCTTTTTTACCAGTCGTCACTGGAAGGAATATGACTATCAACCTCATTAATATTTTAAGAAACAGATACCGAGTTCGATTTTCATAAGGAGTTGAACGTCAATTAATGACTGAAAAATAAAAATATCTATCTCTTCTCAGTATCTGATGATATTAGTTTATCACGGAAAAACACGAACGAACTACATAAAAACTTTTGGATTCTTGATAAAAACTCTATTTTTTAACCAACAAACTTCCATTTCTGTATTGTTCTGCAAACGATAACAAAGCATCACTTAGTTCGATGTAAAAGCTAGCCTCTGACAAATATAAGTCGTTGTATATCTCAAAATCATAACGCTTCCCAGCATAAAGATACTTTTCGTACAGTATACGTCTGTGTGTAGGATTGAGTAGATTATTAATCGCATACTCAATTGCTTCAAGCTCTGATTCTGCATCTATTCGAGTGATTGCCAATCGTTCGACTGGCTTACTTGGATTTCCATGAGCTTGTCTTGGCTCAAATGTATATGTAGCTGTTATTTTCTGGCCATCTACATCGTTCGCTACCCTCCTCCAACGAGGGTATTCTCTAAGTTTTCTTTTTGCGTTCGCTTTAGTTTTTTCTACATTTATTTCAGGAAAAAAAGTCATCTGCATACCTTTCTGTGATATAATAGTTTAGGGTTATTACATCGCAGTCAGTACGTGCAGTGCTGGCTTTTTTATTTCCACACGATAACTTGGTTCTCCATTTTAACTTTCCACGACTCTCTATCAAGTGGATTGATTTGACAGAAAGTCGCTTTGCTTCCAGTTTTCGCCTTGCGTTTCTTTTCGACAATACTATAGTAAAGCTCGTTGATTCTAATCATGTATTTAACTCGTGGTTGGATGCCGTTCAGCCAATGTACAACTGACGACCCATATTTTGCTCCAACTAATTGAGCAACACTATCGTATGACAGCTTATAGTGTCGCTTTATAGTTCCTATTTTTTCGACAATATCTATACCATCATCTTCAATGTGTTCTTTTGCATTGTCATACAGCTCGTGGACTTTCTGCATTGCTCCTTCGGGAGTTCTGTTTCTGCTTTCCCAATAAGTGTAAGAGGATTTTGGAACATTAATTTCCTCAGCCATTTCATCCATAGTCATGCCTAGTTTTAATCGTATCTCACGTAGTGTCAATTCGTTCATAATTCCTCCAATGCTACCCACCGAAACTGTGGGTATTTTTTTGCTTCATCTTGTGTGCATTTGTAGGCTACGTCTATTACATCTTCCCAATCATCCGATTCGTTTGTAGCGTAAGCAGGCTTGCCAAATAATTTTACATCTATTATGTATGTATATCGAAACAACCTCGGTTTTGGCACATCGACCAGTAACACACCTAATTTTTCAGTCATTTCAATTCCTCCAACGATACCCACCGAAACTGTGGGTATTTTTTAGCTTCTTCCTGTGTGCATTTAAATCCGAATTGAGATACAATCATTGACGCATCAGTGTATTCGATTCTAAAATTATTTTTATAATGGTTAAATTCGAGATAGCTATACTTATATTTGTTTGGTTCTGGCACATCAACCAGTAACACTCCTAATTTTTCCATCATTCCGTACTCTATCAGCTCTTTAGCCAAAAGTAGAATTTCTACTGGGCTACCTGTCATTGCTGAGTCAGACCAAGCTATACCATTTTCAATGCAGTATTCAGCAATTCTTTCATCACATAATACATCTCTTAATTCTAGTAAATATTTTTCAACTTCTTTATCAAACATTTAATTCCTCCAATAATTCCGGATTCTGATATACATTCCCAATTATTTCATGCTTACTCATGACAGCTTCGGGATAACCTCCGCCAAGAATTAAATTGAACCCTTGACAAATAGTAATATCTCCATAATTTTCTTCAATCTCCTGCGTGCCAAACGAAACAGCAATCTTTCTCCATCCGTTTTCTAACACAACATCTCCCTCAACAGTCAGATAACAAGTTAAAATTCCATGGTCTTCCCTGCCCAAGAAAGTATTGCTTATCTTTACATTTTCAATTGTGTTATTCATCTGTTCCCTCCAATTGCCAGTTATACTCATCTATCAATCCAATCAGCGTATAATTACCATCATTTTTCAACGCTTCAACTTCCACGTCTGACAACTCTTGCTCACTCCACCAAGCAGAAAAATCAACGACATTATCTACACTGGACTCATAATAGTCTCCCCAGTCCCAATGGTAAGTTTCTAGTGTAACTTGCGTTCCGTCTGGAAACTCTAAAACCATGTATGGATTGTCTGCTATGCCATAGCTAAAACAAAGTTCGCATGTTCCGAATTGAGTTTCTTCAGGATTGCTACCGATGTCAATTACTTTAATACCTTTCATTCTTTCACCTCCATCAATAGATACTCCCAATAATTATCTTCTACCATCAGCATATCCCTACGGATTTCAATGCCCAGCCTTTTTAATCGTGTGACGCTACGATTATCTTTTTCGATAATTTTCGTATACTCTCTAATGTTCAATTTCAACCTTTGTTTAATTAAGTCAAGTTCCCTCATTCTCTTCCCTCTTTCCCCACCCATTCTAAAATACTAACTATCTCATCTTCCTTTGGTAAGTCATTTCGATATATCCGCTCGACACGTCTCACAGATATTCCAGTTAATAAGCTGACAACCTCAAACGAGATGTTATTGCAGTCAATTTTTTCTTTTAGCAACTCCGCAACATCCAACGGTTTTAATGAGTCGGTTATTCTTGGTGCGTATTTCGCTTTGTTGATGTAACGTCTAGTGTGTATCATAGTTCCCCCAAAAAATCATATATCGTCATCTGTTCCGCTTTTCAAAAACAACTGGTTGAAAATAGCTTCT
>NZ_JBMVJB010000030.1:0-26980 GCF_049893425.1 Streptococcus sp. VTCC 12886
TTGTAACATCTCCTTGGATTATGTATGTATTTTACCAAACTATACACAGGTGTTACAACTTAATTATATCAGGTCACCCGAATCTAGAAATGACCGACAAGAAAAACACCAACAAAATATTCATGCTCATCACCTCATCCAATAATTTTCTCCTGAGGATAATCTGACACCTGAAGAAATTAACCGCATTGGTTATGAGACCATGATGGAATTAACAGGGGGCCGTTTTCGTTTCATCGTAGCGACTCATACAGACAAAGATCATGTTCATAATCACATCCTAATCAATGCTATTGACCGCAATTCAGATAAAAAGTTGATATGGAATTATGCCTTGGAACGAAACCTTCGTATGATTTCAGACCGCATTTCTAAAATGGCAGGGGCAAAAATTATCGAGAAGCGTTACTCGTATCGTGACTATCAAAAATATAGGCAGTCTAGTCATAAATTTGAATTAAAGCAACGTCTTTATTTTTTGATGCAACAGTCAAAGTCCTTTGATGATTTTTTAGAAAAAGCGGTGCAGTTACATGTTCATATTGATTTTAGTCAGAAGCATAGTCGGTTCATGATGACGGATAGAGCAATGACAAAACCAATTCGAGGGCGCCAACTCAGCAAACGAGATTTATATGATGAAGAATTTTTTCGTACACACTTTGCCAAGCAAGAGATTGAAAGTCGTTTAGAATTTTTGTTGAACCGTGTCAATTCTTTAGAAGAGTTACTAACAAAAGCAAAAGAATTGAATCTAACCATTGACTTAAAACAAAAAAATGTAATTTTTATACTTGAAGAAAATGGAAATCAATCCAGTCTGAGTCATAAAAAAATAAGTGACAAGAAATTATATGATGTCAATTTTTTTCAAGATTATTTTAAAAATAAGGAAGTTGGTGTTTCAGATGGATTAGAAAATCTACAGAAACTGTACCATGCTTTTCAAGAAGAACGAGATAAGGAGAAGGTATCCACTGAAGAGAGTGAGGAAGCCTTCAAGAAATACAAGGGGCAACGAGATACCATCCATGAGTTTGAAGTTGAACTTGTGGAACATCAAATTGAGAGGTTAGTTGATGAGGGCATTTTTATCAAGGTGTCTTTTGGTATTAAGCAGAGTGGTCTTATTTTCATTCCCAACTATCAATTGGATATTATGGAAGAAGAAAATCATAAAAAATATAAAGTCTATATCCGTGAGACAACCTCATACTTTATCTATAACAAAGAAAATTCTGAGATGAACCGTTACATAAAAGGACGGACCTTAATTAGACAGCTAACTAATGATAGTCGGATGATACCATATAGACGACCAACAGTTGAGAGTCTACAAGAAAAGATTTCTGAGATTAACCTCTTGATTGAATTAACTGAAACTGATAAGAAATACCAAGACATTAAAGACGAACTAGTCGCAGAAATAGCAGAGCTAGATATAAAACTGACTCAAACAAACGAAAAAATCGCCACCTTAAACAAGATGGCGGAAGTATTTATCAATCTGAAGGGTGCTGAACTGAGCAGTCAAAAACTAGCAAGGTATGATTTTTCAAAGCTAAATTTAACCGAATCAATTTCATTAGAACAGGTAAATGAGGAAATAGGAGTATTACAAAAGGAGCTAGGTCATTATCTTGATGAGTATGAGGGACTAGCTAGAAGGTTGGAAAGGTTTGTGAAAGTGTTGAATGCTAGGAGAGATGTAGGTTCAAAATTACGGGATGGTATTCAGATAGAATAAATATAAGGAAATCTCAACAAACTAAATTTGAGTTAATAGAGATTCTCTAAAATATTAATTATTAATTCTGTGAAGTAGATTATTTTTTGAGTGGAAGTATGATTTTCGATTGGAAATATTTATTCTGCTGACTTGTAATAATAAAACTGCCTCCGTGTCGATTAATAATTTGTTTAGAAATTTTTAATCCCATACCACTTCTTCTAACGCCTGATATGTCAAAATTAAATTCTTCAATATTAGAGATGCTAATACTCTTGAGTCTATCAGGAGAAACCCCTACTCCGTTATCTAGAACTGTTATAGAAAATTCATTATTTGAAGTACATTCTAGAATTATACTAATTTTGCATCCTGATCTATTATGAAGTACTGAGTTATAGATTAAGTTATGGATAACTCGAGAAATGAGGGCCTTTTCAACATACATTTTTTTTCTAAAGAGGTTGGAATCGTGTGAAAACTCAAAGTTAAATTCTTCCCAAATTTCTTGATTAATAATTTGAATAATTATTTCTTTAAAGAAAGGAATAATTTCAACAATCTCCAAGTTCAATTTGAAATTACCATTTGTTAATCTTGCAAAAATATTGAGGTCGTTCAATAAATTTTGGATGTAATGACTCTCAACTAAAGTGGGTTTGAGATGTTTTAGAAGATTTTCATTATCTGTTTTTTCGATAGCTAAAGATGTATTGGACACGATAACTGAAAGTGGAGTTTTTATATCATGTGCTATTCCGGAAATCCAATTTTCCTTAAACTCTTCATTTTCACGTAATTTCCTGTTGGCGGAATTAACTGCTAAAGTCAATCGATCTAACTCTTTGACTGAGTCAACCTGCTTATTTAAACCTAATGGTAAGTTACCAATTGCACTGATAATGGGTTGTATATTACGATTTAAGAACGTAATACTATACATATATAGAAATAAACAAAATAAGCAATTGACAAAAATTATAGCTAGAATAAGAATTGGAAAAATTTGAACTCTCTTTAAATCAAAGTAATTATTACCATATCGAATAATGCTGTCTTTTGGAAAGGCAATAATGTAAATATCTTTCTGCTCCTCATTAATTTGGGTAAAGACAGGATAATCTTCTAAATAGTATCGAGAGAACCTGATAACATCAGCATAATCAAAGTTACTTTTTATATTAGTAGGTTTATTTATATTAAATTTTTCCTTCCCGCTATCTTGATCAATGATCATGACCCATAAATTATTCATCTCGATTAGTTCTTTTCCTTTTAAACTAACTTTATAAGTATTATTTTCAGGGATGATGTTGGAGGAAACTGTTTTTATAATATCCATAGCTGATTGTTGACTACGAATATAATTTGTAGTGATAACTAATAGAAAAATATCAATAAATATGATGGTTAAAAATGAAAGAATAAATTTTAATACGCTTTTTTTGAAAATATTCATTAAAAACTCCGTTACCTCAGACAACAAGCTTATATCCAAGACCTTTAACGGTAATAAGATGATCCGGTTTAGAAGGGCTTGATTCTATTTTTTCTCTTATATTTCGAATGTGTACCATTAATGACTTTTCATATCCAGAACTATCAAGTCCCCAAATAGTATCACAAATTGTTTCTGTTGAAACAATGTAGTTCTTATTACTGTATAGTTTTCGTAGTATCTGTATTTCAGTAGGAGTTAGTGAAAGTTGATTTCCATTTTTATTTACACTTGCATTATTTAAATCAATGGTACAAGAAGACAATGTAATTAATTCGGATTCATTTTTGTATGCTCTTCTTAATAGAGCAATGATACGATATATTAAGGTTTTCGGGAGAAATGGTTTAGTGACAAAATCATCACCACCTGATCCAAGGCCTTTAACTTCATCATCAGGATTATTTTTTGCTGTTAAAAATAATATTGGAATATCAGAAATTTTTCTAACATATTTGGCAAGTAAATACCCCTCACCATCAGGTAACATTACATCTAATATGATGAAATCAATCTTGGATACAGAAAAAATATCAATGCCCTCGCTAATACTATAAGCGTTACTAATATTTTTAAATCCTCTATTGACTAATACCTCTTTGATAGATTGACTAAGTGAGACATCGTCATCTATTATTAATATCCGTTTGTTTAATAACTGTGTTTCAAAATTCATATAAATACCTCCTTAATTTTTTAATTATATCATAAAGGATTTTATTTTAACGGTATGGGTAAAATCAAAGATTTAAAATCTTTAAAATAACTTTATGATTTCTTTAATATATCTTAAAGTCAACTTTGTAAATTTTACTTGTAACAAAGATAAAGACACTTAGTCTCAAAATAAGAACGGCACTCAAATAAAATTAAGAAAAGGATAAATTATGGAAAAAGAAACAACAATTATTGAATCAATTCAAGAAGTTAGTCTTGAAGAGCTTGACCAAATTATCGGTTCAGGAAAAAATGGCGTATTTAAAACCATCTCACATGAATGTCACCTAAATACATGGGCATTTCTTGCTACATGTTGCTCATAAGTTAAGAAATTTTAGAAAGAGGAAAACTATGGAAAAAGAAACAACAATTATTGAATCAATTCAAGAAGTTACTTCAGCTGATGAGGTTATTGCCCAGTTACCAAATAAAATTCATTCAAAGTTATTGAAACAGGGGAAAAATTTATCTGGAGGACAGATTCAAAAAATGTTAATTGCTAAGTCTTTATTGAAAAAAAACTCTATTATTTTCTGGGATGAAGCTTTCAGTAATCTTGATGAACAAAGTAAAAATAGAATCTATCTTAATATTCATCAGAACAGTCAATACTCTGAAAGGACAATGTTGATTGTTAGTCATCATCTAGATATTGTCGACTATGTTGACTATGTTATATACATAGATAACGAAATGGGTGATGTTTATAAGGATACACATATTAATCTTATGGAAAGTAACGAAAACTATAGAAATTTTATTAATTCAAAAATTTGAGACTTGCGTTATACATTCTTAATGTTATCTTTAAGATGAACAGGTACAATTATTAATGTAAAGAAAGGAGTAGTCTAATAAAATAGATTGCTAAAGGATAATGATGATGAATAATATTATTGAGCTGAAAAAAGTAAAAAAAGTTTACAAAGATATTACTACTGTAGATATTGAAAAAATTACTGTACGGGAGGGAGAAATTTATGGTTTTCTAGGGCCAAACGGTGCTGGGAAAACGACAACGATGAAAATGATTCTATCCCTTGTAGATCCGACTTCAGGTGAGATTTTTGTTAATAAAAAAGACATTCGAAAAGACAAAAATTACCTGAGTCAGATTGGATCTATGATAGAAGAGCCTTCATATTATCCTAATTTAACAGGTTACGAAAATTTATTAGTGTTTCAAAAAATGGTGGGATTTGATGAAAATAATATCTGGCCAACATTGGAACTTGTTGGATTAGCTGATGAAAAAAATCGAAAAAAATTAGTTAAGGCCTATTCTCTAGGTATGAAACAACGTCTTTCTTTAGCGTTTGCATTAGTAAAAAAGCCTAAAATCTTATTATTAGATGAGCCTACTAATGGTCTTGATCCAGCAGGTATTCATGAAATTCGTGAATTGATTGTTGAGTTAGCCAAAGAAAAAGGTCTGACAGTCTTTATTTCTAGTCATATTCTTCCAGAAATTGAACACATTGCAGATCGAGTGGGTATTATCAATCATGGTCGTCTAGTTTATGAAGGAGAAATTGAAGCTATTAAATCAAATACCTGGATTGAGATTGGTGGTGATTTTTCACAGAGTAATATTGTTCACACTTTAGTTGAACTAGGGACTGTAGAAATTTTGGGTGCATCCACAAGTCATGTAAAATTAAGTAATATTGATAATAATCAATTAGCTAATGTGGTGAGCTATTTGACAGAAAACGGATACCGTATTTTCCGAGTGGTTAGAGAAAGTGAGACCCTAGAAGATATTTTCCTTTCGTTAACGAAGGAGGCTTAAAATGATAAAGGTATTACAAATCGAATTATTGAAGAGTAAACGAACAAAATCATTTATGATATCGTTTTTGATGATGTTTGTAGCAGTAACTTGGTCATTACTAGCAGCATCAAGAAGCATAGGTGTACCAAAGTTAAGGACAATTGGATTATTTTTCAATAATTTACAAGCTACTCCTATTTTTTTACCAATTGCGATTAGTCTTTTTGTATCCCGAATTGTTAGTAACGAAAAAGAAGGAAATACATTTAAACTACAAGAAGCGAATAATATAAATCTTATAACCATTTTCAAACGAAAGCTCATTTTTACGAATACTATTTTTCTATTTTTGAATGTAGTACAAGTATTGATTGTATATTTATATGCTGTTAGATACGGTATAGATGTTGCTGTTTCAAATTTACTATTACAAGTTGTAGGTTTGACGATGTCTAGTTTTACTTTAATTACTTTTTTTCTATTTCTATCTATGATATTAGAAAAACATGGTATGGTTTTAGGAATTGGATTTGTATCAGGGTTTTTAGGGATGGTTCTATCCGAAGCATCTAAATGGTTAAATCTAATCTTTCCTTTCGGGGGTTCAAGTTTTCTTGCACTTTATCGCATAAAAGTTTTACATTCTGGAGATAAATTAGATTACATATTTGTTTGGGACAAGAGTGTACCACTCAACTATCTTATCTATCTATTTTATTGTATATTTGTCTATTTTATTATTAAGTACCTATTGGTTAAAAAGAAGGAGGAAAACTATGATTGATTATTTTAAAGCTGAGTGGATTAAGAATCGTAAAGTAGTGGTTAAAAAGAAGGAGGAAAACTATGATTGATTATTTTAAAGCTGAGTGGATTAAGAATCGTAAAGTAGTGGTTAAAAAGAAGGAGGAAAACTATGATTGATTATTTTAAAGCTGAGTGGATTAAGAATCGTAAAGTAGTTATTTTAGCTATTGGTCTTATTTTTCTTGCTTTGTCCAGTTTTATTGGATTAGCTAATTTTTTCTTGAACTACGATGTGTTGATTGAAGAACAGATGAGTAGAGTTCTTTGGGGACAGCTGACTTTTTATAACGGGCAGTTACTTTTTCCAGCTATGTTAGCTATATTCTCAGGTCTAATTATCCTTCCTGAATTTGAACGAAAAACACTTGAAATGCTACGAGCTAATCAAGCATCAGTTAAGAAGATGGTACTAAGTAAGTTTTTATTAGCTTTGTTCTTGGTATCTGTAGTTCAAGCAGTGCTGTTTGCTATCTATTTATTAACTCTTTATCTTAGTCAAATTCCATTTCAGATAGAAGATTTATTATTATTTTTGAGAGCTACAATATTATCAGTTATTGGTTCAAGTTCTGTTTTGATGATTCACAGTTATCTTATGGCAAAAACTAGGAATTTTGCTAAATCGGTTGGAGTTGCAGCAATTGGTTCCTTCTCAGGTTTTATTTTTATTATGCTAGGTGGTTTTATTAATCAATTATTTCCATATTCTCAGCCGATGATTGGTTTACGAAGTAGGGCATTGAATGATATGTCATTTTTAGAGTTTATGTTATTTATTACAGTGAACTCCTTGTATAGTTTCATTTTTTATTGGTTAACTGTTAAGAAATTGGAGAATAATGAATAACGTGATGATAAATTTTTTGTGTAGTTCTTCAACATAGTAGATAAAATGAAACTCAGATCCATAAAATAATCGCTATGCTGATTTTCGATTTGTTCTTGAAATGATAGTAAGCCTGATTTACGTAAAGAATAGAACAACAACTTTTTTGCAAAATTAAATGATAAATTTGCACGAGCTATTATCATAATTACAGGAATGACGCAATAATTACTGTCATATTATGACAATTTCCCAGCTTTTTTCTGAAAGTGACATATACTTTTCTTAGGAGAAAGCTAGATGTACCAACGGATAAGGGATTTGAGAGAGGATCATGATTTCACTCAAAGGTTTGTTGCAAATTTACTTTCCTTCTCTCATACAAATTATGCAAAAATTGAGAGAGGAGAGGTTGCCTTAACGGCAGATGTTCTAGTGCAACTTTCTAAACTCTATAACGTTAGTACAGATTACCTATTAGGGTTAACAGATTATCCAGATAGGATAAAACATAAAATAAAATAGTCTCTCCTTGATTTGTTCATTGACAATTGAATAAACCGAGGTGGGACTTTCTTATTTGTCGAGCAATTTAGTGAGATACGCCGTGATAGGAGCGAAAATTATTAGCTATAAAATAGAGTGGTTCTCTATCTGCCATAACCACAAATAAGGACAATGATACTTCTGAACGTTCAGGCTGCCATCGTAAAAGGACAGTGGGTGAGATGCCCATGAATGAATTAACCAGTCATACCCACGGAGGAAATTATAAAATTACAAGTTATCAGGAGGGAAAGTTTTGGAACAATCAGTTGTAAAATATAGTCTGCAGTTATCAATGCTTAATTTTTTATACTCTAAAGAATTGTTGTCTAAAAATGAATACGAAAAAATCAGAAACAGACTGCGTATTAAGTACACAAAATAGCTGACCTTTTTATTTGAACGCGGTAATATAGAATAAAAAGGAGGAATTTCAGTATGAAAAAAAATAATGTTGAAATAATAAAAGCAGATTCTTTAGTTCGACGTAGAGGTGTCAATGTAGAAAGACATTTAAAAAGGGTTGCTGCCTATTGTCGAGTTAGTTCTGATAGCGATGATCAGAAGAATAGTTATGAATCTCAGGTGAGACATTATAAAGATTACATTTCTCAGCGTTCAGATTGGGAACTAGCAGATATTTACGCAGATGAGGGGATTTCAGGAACTCAAGTAGGAAAGAGACAAGATTTTCAACGCTTAATCAATGATTGTGTAAATGGAGAAATTGATTATATTGTAACAAAAGCAATTGCTAGATTTGCAAGAAACACCTTAGATACTTTGAAGTATGTCAGAATGTTAAAGGATATGCAAATTGGAGTATATTTTGAGGAAGAGAACATTGATACCCTTACTATGGATGGAGAATTACTTCTAACCATTCTTAGTTCTGTTGCACAGCAAGAAGTAGAAAATACATCTGCACATGTGAAAAAGGGCTTAAAAATGAAGATGCAACGTGGTGAACTGATAAGATAAGTAAAATCAAATCGTAAAAAATATCTATTAATTATTCCGTTAGATGCTCCAAAAAGATTCCAAAAATATCTAGAGATATCAGTGTCCATTTTAAATTGACCAATATTAGATAAACTTGCTCTGAAGCATTTGTCTAATATATATCCGGTAAAATTATTGACAATTTTGAGTCGCATATGAACCAAGTATCTATAAGAGGTGGCATATAAAAAAAGCGAAATCAATAATAAAAGAAAGTTAAGAGAAAATACATTAAGATCGGTTATGAGAGTGGTAGCGATAGCTGGCGACAACAAACTTATTATGAAAAAAATATATAAAAAAATAACTTGTTTAAGGTTAACAATGCAATATACTGCATTTTGCAAAAAGAAAAAACGCTTGAAATCAGCGTTTTTCTTATGTATTGATTCGTATTGAATGCTTACTTCACTTCAGTAAAAATTAAATAGTACCCTAATAGACTTTATTATATCCGCTTTCTTTACTATTTTTTAAAATTTAGAGAAAAAGGTAGAGATTAAAATAACATCTAGATTTACAAAAAAACTTTGTCAAACATCCATGAAAATGAGAATATTGAGATAATCGTATTGATTAATATTTTTAGGTAAGTGACTCTGTCAGTTTGTGGTCATATTTGTAAGCGACTAAAGTCGCAAAAACTGTGTCAATTGTTCCAATTTCCATTAAAACAACCTAATTGATATTTATCAGCTTTGACCAATATATCAACTAGTATATCATACAAATAAAGCATGAACCGATGACGTTTTCTATACTTGCTTGGTAATAATTCAAAACGAATCCATCAAAGTTTAGGGTATCTTACACCTAATCAATTTGAAAAGGTAAGTGCTTAAAATAAATAGATTAAAATTCTACGTTTGTTACTCTAAAAACTTGACTTAACGTTAGGAATCATGTAACTTAATATTTGTGATCCAGTTTAGTTTAAATATTATTAGAGTAATTCTGTAAGAACTCAATCTCTCCAACCACTTTTCATAAGTTCTGGATAATTTGAGAACTGTTTATCCATGGCTTTGAATACTTTGCAACAGAACCTGTTTTTGTAAGTAAGAATGACCGTATGCATTTTCGTACAGAAATGCTTCACGCTTCAAAAGAAAAAGTTGATGAATTATTAAACGCTATTCAAGAAAACGTGAGTCCGTTTTATTTTAAGGGTCAATTATCTTTTGATTAATGATAATAAATAAAGGAGATTAATTTTTTATGGCACAATGTACTGCACCAGTTAATGGACATAGGTCTGCAGATGCGAGGGCTAATTGCCCTGTATGTGGACGAAGAGGAGGTTATAGTTCTTATAATGGCTATAGTGGTAACAGCGATTATAGTAGAAGTTATTCAAGTCCTTCTACAAACAGAACAGTTTCTTCAAGTTCTGGTAATAAAATTAGAGCGAAATGGTCATCTGCTGATTCTACTATTTTGTATACTCCAGCAGAAATTAAAACTCTTACTCCATTGCGTAATGAAGTTGAAAAAAGAGCTACAGCTGATTTAAAAGATATTTTCCTTTGTCATGCTTGGGAAGATAGAAAAACTACTGCCAAAAATCTAACTGATTTACTTGTGGAAAATGGCACGTCTGTTTGGTTTAGTGAAAATGAAGTTCTTTTGGGCACTAATTTACTTAGAGAGATTGATAAAGGTCTGGCTGCTTCTCGTGTTGGTATTGTATTAGTTACTACATCATTTCTTAAAAGAATTCAAGGCAACGGAATAGCGGATAAAGAACTTTCTGCTCTGCTGTCTCGCGATCAATTAATTCCAGTTTTAGATGGTGTAACATTTGAAGAACTTTATGATGTAAGTCCATTACTTGCCTCTCGTAGTGGATTAAATACTTCAGAGGAAACTATGGAAGATATTGCTAATAAGTTATCAGAAGTAGTTTCTGTATAAATTTTTAAGAGCTGATTATATTATGGTCAGCTCTTTTTGTGGTTAAGCTAACATCAGCTTGCCCTACTCGGGTAGAGTTCTGCATGAAATGCGCTCGCTATGCAATAGCCCGCCGGAGGTTTTTCTAGCCGGATAATAGGCGCAGAAAAATAGCAGTTCTCCTAGTAGGAAGGGAGAACCCTACTACCTTGTAAAGTGTGGGCTCTGCGAGGCTTGTTTTTGCTAGCGCAAAAATTGACACTTCGTGTCAAAAAACACCTTTTTTTGTGCCAATCACAAAAAAATCCGCTCAAAAAATGGGCGATAATTCACTCAAAAATTTATCAATTTTTTTCGTTCAATAAAGCCAAAACAAAAAAAGAGTGGCTAAGCCACTCTCAAAATCACAATTTAGTTCATTTTAGCAAGCGCAACTAACAATCCCTGATCACAGGATTCGAAACCATTCTTTTCATAAAAATATCTAACACCAGAAGCTTCTTCAGTTAAAAGAACTTTTTGACGAACATTTTTGTATTTATTTAATATTCTTTGCAATAATTCACTTGCAATACCCTTATTCTTATAAGCATTCAAAACAAGTATATCTTGTATATACACAATCGTTAATCCGTCTCCAATAGCCCTAATAAGCCCTAATAATTTATCGTCATTCCAAACAGTTATAACATCTAACGATTGTAATATAGCTTGCTTTAATACTTCCAAATCTTGAGTATACGCACTCCAACCAACGTCATTATATAATTCGGCTCCTTGTCAACTATAGTGGGTGACGAAAAGCTAACATCTAGAGAGGACCTGATAGGTCTTCTCTTTTTTTTATGTTCAGAGTGATGAAGACACGCTTCTTAAAGTTGATAAAGTTTCTAAAACCGAAGCCCAACCGTTTGATGTCTTTAATCAACTTATTAGTCGCTTCGAGTTTCGCGTTTGAATAGTCTGTTTCTAGCGCATTCTTGATGTATTGCTTGTGTCTAAGAAAAGTTCTAAAGAACGTTTGAAAGTAGTGATTGATCTTGCTCATTTTCTCCTCTATTAACTCAAAGAACTCATCTACTCTCTTCTCCTGAAAGTGAAAAAGCAAAAGCTGATAAAGAGTATAGTAGTCGGTGAGCTCTTCTGAAAAGACCAATGTCTTCTCAATGATTTCATGTGGTACTAAAGTTTGTCGGAAGGTCTTTGAATAGAAGGAGTTGAGAGATAGCTTACGACTGTCCTTTTGGAAGAGTCGCCAGTGATTTTTTAAAGCTCGATAAGGTAGTGACTTCTTATCGAACTGGTTCATAAAGGCAATTCTTGTCTTTAAAAAGGCTCGACTAAGGTGCTGGATAATGTGAAATCGATCAAGAACGATTTTGGCGTTAGGGAAGAGTTTGCGAGCCAATGGAATGTAAGCTCCTGACATATCCATCGTGATAAACTGTACCTTTTGGCGTACTTTCAATGGATACTTCAAAAAGTAGTCTCGAATAGTGGTTTGACGGCGATTATCAAGGATGGTTATGAGTTTTTTGATACTGTCAATAATTTTGTGTAAACACTCAATTAGAGTTATGGAGTGTTAATCAAATAAGCTTTCAAGTGTGTCAGAACATTTTCCAAACCCTTTATGGATTCGTTGACTTTGCTTGAAATTATAATCTTCAAACAAAGTAACTAAGTAACGTTCCAGAGCCTCCTCGTTAGGAAAAAGAACCTTCTTTTTCGTTTGACGTTTGATTTCTTTGTTAAGAGACTCAATGAGGTTTGTCGAATAAATGCTATGCCAAATCTGGTAGGGAAACTGATAAAAAGTTAAAAGATTATCCGTATTCTCCAGACTTTCCATGACTTTCCTATACTTTGGTTTCCATTCGGCGATAAAGTTCTCTAAAGCTTGCACTGCCATTTATAAATTTTCAGCACGATAAATCGTTTTAAATTGCTCCAGAATAACCGCTCTATCTGCTCGTTTCACTTTACTAGCTAGATTTCGACTAATATGAATTAAGCAACGTTGTTGTTTAGCTAATGGGTAAGCCTGATTGATAATCTGTTCAAGCCCCTTGAAGCCATCGGTCACTACAAGAGAAACCTGTTGGATTCCTTGGTTTTGAAGCTTGTCTAACAGGGTGGACCAAGAAGCATTGTTTTCATTTGGGGCGATTTCATATCCAAGAACAGCCTTCTGTCCTTCTGGTGTAATGCCTAGTGCGATATGAATACATTCTTTACTAACGGTTCCACGTCTTAATGGAAGATAGGTTCCGTCAAGAAATAAAACAGAGTAATTGGCTTCTAAGCTTCGCTCATGAAAAGTAGCGACATTCTCCTGAGTTGCTTTTGAGATATTAGAAATTGTGGCAGGACTATAGTGATACCCTTACATTCGATCGATGATATCACTAATTTCTCGAGTCGTTACACCGGTTTGATAGAGTTTGATAACCATCTCTTCCAAGTGGTCATCTCGACGTCCATAAGCGGGAAGCAAAGCTGGACTAAAGTTCCCATTACGATCTCTAGGAATGCTCAACTGAACAGTCCCATATTTGGTTTCGAATTTCCGTGCATAGCTTCCTTTACGACTATTCCCAGAATTATAGCCTAATTTATCGTAAGGTTCATACCCTAAAAAGGCTGATAACTCTGCTTGAAGCAGATCATTCATAGCTGTTTCAAGAGAAGTACGGAAAAATTCATCAATATCTTGCTTTTGGGCTAGGAAGTTAAGTAGTTCTGTGGTAAACTGAGTCATAGGAATAAGTCTCTTTCTAGTAATGTTTTGCAACTCTACTATAACGGATTTATTCCTTTTTGTGTTTACACAACTTATTTTACACTACCTAAGTATGAAGATTTGATTTATATATTTTACAATATGAATGCTAAAATAATATACCCTAATTGGGAGTTGTTATCTTTCCTAAAAATAGTTGTTTTTCTGAAAGAAGTTGATTGTTCATTCTCTCCACATGGACACTATATTCTTCTTAACGTAAAATGGTATCTTTCTGCATAGTTGACCTGCATTTTTTTCTATTATATACTATAAGTGAAAAAAGACTGAAATTGATGTGACACATCTAAAAAAACATTAATCAAATGATTCTTATCTGTTGTTTAAAGGGATTGAATCAATAGTGTGAATTTTTAGATATAAATTAGCTTGCTGTATATGTGTTGATAACTTAAGCAGATGATTCATTAAATTGATAAAATATTTGGGGGAATAGCCGTGAGTAGTAAAGAGTACGGTAGTTATAACTTTAGAGAGGGTTTTAAAATTGAAGAAGGTAATTTTAAAAATTTGTTACCTACTTCAATAATTAAACATGAATCTACTCATTATAAAAGTTTTGTTTTTAGCATTTTTGGGACTTTTTATCGAATGTGGAGTAAGCTCTTAGATCATCCAGGATTAAGGAGAAGTAAGCCATTATTCGACCATCTGCAGAAATATTTTAGTAAAATGCAAGAACAAGCTGCAACGTACAATGAAATAGTTGATGAACTTTCTAAACTGGATGAAAGTGAGTATGATGACTATCTAAAAAAATTCAGATATAGCAATAAAAAATATTACAATTACTTCGATGCAATGAGGAGAAATTCAAACGGTGTTCTTGGAACTCTCCATATAAAACAAATTAATGCTACCAAAAATACGGATAAACTTCATGAATTGATAGATAGGATTCTTTTTTTAAGTTTTTCAATTGATATTAAACAATTTAGTTTTGAAAAATGGCAAAAGATCACTGATATCGATTCAGATATGACAACAAATGAACAGCTAAATCCTAACAAGAGATTTCAAATGATTCTAAATAATCTAATCTATGATTCACAAAGAAATTGCATAACACTTGATATAGAATCACTAAATGAGACTCTAAAAATTGCTAATTCGTCTGATTATAATTCATTGGATGCTTATCATCAAATTTTTGAGAGATTATTAGGTAAAAAATATTCATTAGACATGTTGATGCTCATAAGCAAGTCTGGAGTTGAGACAGATGAAAGTATATTTAAGGATGAAGTTCTGATGGCTTACCCGAGTTTGCCTATATTTAGACCCACAGAAAATTTATTTTTGAACCCAATTAAATTGTTAGATGCAAATAATATCCTAGATCAAAAGGAAAATTATAAGTATGCTCAGATAATTACTCAAAATTATTTTACATCTTGGGCCATTAACCTCATCAATGAAACGAAAATGGTAATTATCCAAGATGTAAATGAGATGTTGTCAGCCATGATTCTGCTTAATCAATTGATAAAACAATTTGATTTAACTGTAACGACTAGTTCAAAATTATCCTTTGAAATTTTGGATCGAATAGAGTATGATGTGTTTGTTTTCATGACTCGTCCAATTAGTGAAAATTTAAAGTATATAAATGATGAGTATAGGGATGGGTATTATAACATTGTAAAGAATGATGATGTGAATTTATTGTTAGTAAAGAAGAACAGAATTATTTTAATTCAACCATTGATAGCTAGTCAAATTGATTTAGTCAAAAGTAGACTAGACCAAATTGCAAATAAGAACTTCTTAATGTTTTTGTCAAGCAAAGCACTTGAATCTATTGATTTGTACTTTATGGATAGACAATTGAATGCCGATGATAAAATGATCAACAAATTTTTTAGTAATTTTGATAAAGCTAAGGATGAATATTTGAGATTAAGGAATACTTGATTTCTCCATATTTGTATGAATTATGATCACCAACGATTATTTTTCAATATCAAAAAATCATGTCTATTAAGGAATGAATAATTGGCGTGAACTTTTGTGTATAAGTTAGCTCAATTAATTATTTTTTTGGAACTCTAGCTATTATTTTATGTTCTTCCTTTTTCTCTACCTAATTTAAAAAATGGTAAAGAATGCTGATATAATAAAGTTTATAAAGAAATTATTTATTCTTTACAAAACTAAAATATTCCCCTATTTAAAAAATATTGATTCAAATTTTATGAAATTAAAAAGTAGATATCGTTTTTAAAATCCTTGATATTACGCTGTTTTTAGTCTAACTGAAACTCATACTTTCCAAACCAGGTCTTAAGAAAGCTCGTAAAGCATCACAATTCTCAAAACGTTAATCAACACGATTATATCAACGTTTCAAGCACTTCATGGTTCACACCATGGAGTGTTTTTTGATGTCTTTTAAGTAAAATTCACACCACTTTTCACACCAAATTCACACCATTACTTTTTTAAGTTACGATAAGCAATCTCTCCAACAGCCATTGGAACGACATTTGAAGTATTGACATAGGTCTTAGTTGTAAAAGTGTCGCTATGCGTTAGAGCCTCTGAAATGGCTTCTAGTGATGTGCCAGATTGTTTGGCAAGAGTTGCCCCCGTATGACGTAATTTATGAGGTGTAGCGTGTATTAGTTCCTTATGACGGCGTTCGACTGACTTCATCTTATTATTAAGATAATCAGCATGTAAGGGACTATTAACGTTTCCTTTTGTGTCAATATAAGTAAAGACATACTGTTCATCAGATTGAATAATATTGAACTTTGCTAATTCCAATTTTTGCTGCTTTTTCCAAGCATGGAGTAAATCAGCTAGCTCAATGGGAATATGGAAAGTCGTCTTTTTATTACCCTTAGTTGATTTTAAATTTTTATACTTATCCAAGGCTTTCACTAACTGAATTTCTTGTTTCTTGATGTTAATGTGCTTCCATTGTAAGGCATAGCTTTCAGATTTTCTATCTCCTAAGAAAAAAGTTGTATAGAATAACACATAATCTTTGAACAGGAGTTTGTCATTTTCTAAATCTTCTTCAAAAGCTGTAAACCAAGCTTGTAGTTCTGATTGTGACAGATACAAATCTTCATCATTTTTAGCCTCTTGTAGTTTGATTTTTTTAGTCGCTTTAATACGGCTAATGGTTTTAGAGAGACGATTAGTTTCGATATATTCTAATTCCTCAGCCCAATCAAAAATAGAGTTAACATAACTTCTGATGACCTTGAAGTTGGCATATTCTTCTGCTTTTTGTGACAATAGGTTCAAAACAACTTGTTTATTTTGATTGAGAAAATCAATAGAATAATTTCCAAGCAAGGGTAGGATATGCTTTCTAAAGACAATTTCTGTACCGTCAATAGTAGCTTGTGAAGGTGGTTTTGTAGTAGATGTTGTTTGACCTGCTTTATAGGATTCCCACCAAACATTGTGATAAAAATCGGAAAAGAGGATTGAACCATTTGTTTCCAATGAGGTTGCATCTCCGCTTAAAATTTTATCAATCCTGTTTTGTAATTCAAGTTCGTATTTTTTAGCTTCACTCCTTAATTTGAAACGTTTTTCAATTACTTTCTTATCAATTCCCAATGATGATTTAACTTCTTCTGGGACATAGATACGTAAGCGATAAGTTCCATTTTTAGTTTTTGTAATTGACATAGTATTCTCCTTTTTTGAATTGAGCTAGAAAAATACCGTGGCTTAATTATATCAAACCACGGTTATAATGCTACTGATTTTGTAACCAGTGATTGAGTTCAATTCTATCAAAGCGGACAGTTTTTCCAACTCGAATAACTGGTAACCCCTTTTTTATCCAAGAATCAAGCGTATTATTGGCAATTCCTAGATACTTACAAGCTTGTTGCTTGTTCAAGAATGGACTTTCAATGTTGTTACTATCCAATTTATTTTTTATTTCATTTTCTATAAGCCGGCTAATTAACAGTTGTAGCTGATGAATTTGTTCGTCTGGTAAAATCACTTGCATAGTCTTTTTTTGTCCTTTCATGATATAATATTTGTAGTTATTATTTCTAAGGCGATTTGTTTACGGCAAGTCGTCTTTTTGTATGCCCCAAGTGTTGGAACTTTGGTGTTCACGGACATATTGGTCAATCTCCTTTTCATCGCTGTTGGTAAATTTCGATAATCCCAGTTTTAAGAGGTCTTGGAGAAATTGGTCTGCTCCTTCAAGAGTTGTTGCCTCATATTTAGCCACATAGAGTTTGGCTAAGGTCTTTGAGACTTGTTTTTCCGCCCATCGTTCTGACTGTCTAAGCGTTGGCTTGGTACGTTCAGTGCTTAACCGTGTTTTGATTTCCGTCTTGAGGTAATCCAGCCACCATTTGACGGGTTGGCGTCTGCGCTTATTTGTGTCCCTGCCATTTGGTCTGACAAAACGGTAGTGTCCGTTGATTGCCTCAAAGTAAATGGCTGTCAGAGGTCTTTTAAGGTGTATTTGGTGAGCAATGATATTGGCTTTTCCTTGCCAACAACGGAGTTCTGCTCTGACCCAAGCGTTTGTCTCATCAACGATTTTACCTTTACCTTTTTGTTCCATGAGTTTGTTATAGACACACCATTGTTGGCTCCCTCGTGCCCCTATGGTGACGGTCTCACCAACCCGTTCGCCTGTTTCAAGGATTGACCGCTCGTGATAGTCCATATATTGTGCTCTTGTAATACACAAGCCTCGTTTACAGTAGGCGTAGAGGGTTTGAACGGATAAAGCCTTATCGTAGATGTCATTGGCAATATCTATTCGGGTAAAGTTGACCTGATAGCGGTAAAGGCGTGTGACCAGAGCTACCCAGTTGTTAGCGTTACCCACCATAAATTCCTCATATTGGCGACAGCCTCGTCCTTTGAGTTCCAGATAGACCCCCATCTTATCTAAGACTTGGTTAAAGTAAACTTTGATGTCTGAACAGGCATAGTGGCTTTGATACTTGTTTATTCCCCAAGCATTAAGGGCAAACTGGTCTTGGGGTATAAGGAGTATCTCTTCTAACACCTCCTCTGGTGGAACATCTTTAATGGTCACAGCGAAGTAGTCAATCCTCACGCTGTTATCCATGCTTAGTCACCAGTCATTTTAAGGTCGTTTGCCACTAGTTTTACTCCAGACCAGTTACTACGAGTCATGTTCCACATGAGACGGACTTGAGGATTGACGAGTTCAACGGTCTTATCAAGTAAACCGTCATTTTCTGCCAATTTCGTGATTTTGTCGAGGTTGTCATGAATTTCAAGCGTAATCGCTTTGAGTTCTTCAATGGCAATGTTCATTTCTTTTAACACTTTGATTTTATCCGCATCTTGAACGCTACAAACTAGTTTGGATGGTTCGTCTGTTCGGACTTGTTCGCCATTTACCTCTTGATACTTATAACTCATACGAGCAGAAAGCACTACCACTTTTTTAGGTAGCATGAATTGACTTTTATCAAGGTTCAATTCGCCAAGTTTAAGTGTTGTGTCAGTTAGTGTTAAGTTTGTCATAGTATTCTCCTTTGTGTTTTTTAAAGTAGTTATCTTTTCTAAACGTACGCAGAATTAGCTTTGAACCATACTCCCCCAAGGAATTTCAGCGCAAACTTCAACTGATTGGCTTTAACCCCAGACGTATCAAGGGTTTAGCCCTACTTTCGTGTACGTTCGTACCCCCTATTAGTATCGGGGCACTAATTTTTGGGGAAGATTGCCCGTCCAAGCACGGGCACGCCATTATGGGCTACCGTGTTTCTACACACTCGCCCATGGCGTTGTGCTTCTAGCCGTGCTCACTTCCCAAATAATTTTTTCCTCTTCGATTTCTCTAAAACTTCAATCTGTTTTCTTAACTGCTCTATACGAATAGCTAATACCTGTTCCTGTTGTGTTAAGTCTGTTACTTTTTGACTTAACCCTTTTAATTGAACAGTTAAACGATTGACTTTTTGGTTAATAGATAAGGGAGAGGTTCTACTCGGTGCATAGGCTTTTAAGATTGCTTTATCAAGCCCAAGGTTTCCTTTGGTATCTGCAATTTGTTGGAGTTTTTCAATATCATCATCTGTAAAGAGATAGATTTTACTGTAAGAACGTTTACCAGTTCGGACTCGACTTTCTTCAAAGGTAGTCCCTGTGAGTTGTTCAATCTTTAAACGCCATTTTTTTAGTGTAGAGATAGAGTTCAATCCCTTAACAAGTTCAATTATTTGGGCATAACCATAAAACTGTGTCATTTTTGTCTCGTCTCATTTACTTTTATGGTAAAATATTATATAATCAAGAGGTAAATAATTATTTTACCTTGAATTATCTTTATTATACAAAACAAAATTTCACCTGTCAACCCAAAAAGTAAAAATATATTTTACCTAGAAAGTGAGATACTAATGGCTCCTTTATATAATTATACGACTGTTCTACGAGCTGGAGAATTAGATATTAAGTCAGCTCGCTTAAAAGCAGGAATGACTCAAAAAGAATTGGCTAAGATTATTGGTGTCACAAAACAAACGATTATTAACTACGAAAAAGGCACTACCGACCCAAGCTGGGAACGCCTTGAAGATATAGCTAAAGCTTTAAAAGTTGATGTGGATGCGCTTTTTCCTTACAATGAGTTTGGAGAGATGAAAGGGGATGTGAAATGGGCAGACCATTTGGAGCGCTTAGCTAATGATTGGCATTATGCTCGTATGGCAGAAGAAGAGTTACTGTTAGAAAATCTTTTTGAGTATGCTCAATTTCAACGAGAAGTGGAACAGAAAACTTATACAAAAGAACAACTGAATCAAGAGTTAGGACTTGAAAATAATAACATGTCTGACGAAGATAAAATAGAACTCATTCAACTTAAGTATGAAAAGGATATTCAAAGGAAAACGGAAAATTTAATTTCTTTGTATAAGGAACAATCGGATAAAGAAATTGATGTAATTCGATTTGAGCATACAAATTTATAAAGTAATTAATTTTGTAAAACATGAAATTACTTGAAAGAGTTAAGTGAAGCCTGATATACATGAGAATTTAAGTTTTTAGTTTTATATCAATAGCTAAAAAATAGGGAGACATGCAGATGAATACAAATGAATCAATGGATTTAGGAGAGCTTTTTCGTGAGTTACGTATTGCACGAGGCTTAAAATTGAAAGATGTTGCAAGTGATAAATTGTCTGTCTCACAATTATCTAAATTTGAGAATGGTCAGACGATGCTTTCGTCTGATAAGCTATTAGTAGCTATATCGGGTATTCATATGAACTTTTCAGAGTTTGGATATGCACTGAATAATTATCAAGAGCCTGAATTTTTTAAATTAGGAAAAAAAATAGCAGCGCTTCACTCGAAACAAGATATTGATGGTTTAAAAAAGCTATTGGTAACTTATAAGGGATACGAAAGTTTTGATGTTTATAATCGTTTAAACCTATTAGTTATTAAAGTAGCTATCCATTCCCTCGATAACAGCTCTCTAATAACTGATGAAGATAAAGAATTTTTAACTAATTATTTATATGAGATTGAAGCATGGACAGAATATGAACTGTATATATTTGGTAATACAATGTCCATATTGTCAGATAGCGATTTAATTTTTTTAGGTAAAGCGTTTGAAGAACGTAGTAAATTATATTCCTCACTTACAAGTCATAAAAAAAGTGCTGAAATAGCCTTTTTGAATCTAATTTTAATTTTAATTGAGCGGAAAGAGATTTACTATGTGAGGTATTTCATGTCTAAATTAGAAGAAATATTGAATTACCAAGATATGTTTGCTATTACTTGTTTGCATGTTTTAAAACAAGTATCAGACTATCTCAATGGTGATGTAAAGAGCATTGAAAAAATAGATAATGATATAAACATGATTGAAAAGCTAGGTAATCCCATTGCTGCCTCTTTTTTAAGAATAAATCTACAACAATTTTTACATTGATAAAAAAGCTACTAGATTTAAATCTAGCAGCTTTTTAACATTTTAGCTCATAATAGCTTATAAAATTGGTAGTAGGAAAAATGGTAGGACAAGAGCGAGAGAAATAATTCTTTTTAAAATTGTTTTTAACATAAG
The DNA here is from genome assembly GCF_049893425.1 of Streptococcus sp. VTCC 12886. NCBI lineage: Bacteria > Bacillati > Bacillota > Bacilli > Lactobacillales > Streptococcaceae > Streptococcus > Streptococcus sp. VTCC 12886. The sequence continues at coordinate 21,658 of NZ_JBMVJB010000030.1, forward strand.
GTAGAACCTCCTTTTACTATTATTATAAATCGAAATAAGTAATAAGGTGTATTTTTTCAAATATGAAAATAATAGTAAATTAAAGTTCTTATTTGAAATTATCTAGGTTATATATAAAAGAGTGCTAGAATAATAGTGTAATCGGTTACACCAATTATCCTTTATCGAAATTAATACTAGTAAAATATTTTTCTAAAGGATAATAATACTAGATATTAATACTAAAAGAAAAGAGATGGTTATTATGGGAGTCCAAAACAAAAAGATGAATTTGTGAATGTACTAATACTGCTTTATATTGCACTGGGAAAGGTGGTTTATTATGAGAAACAATGTATCACTAAACTTCAATCTTAATAAAATTGAAAAAACTTTTCTATTTAGTTTGCTCGTTTCTGTAGGTATGCTTATTGCGGTAGGAAATATCTACTGGATTTGTGGAAAATTTGGTATTCGGTTGGCTCCAGGATGGTACCAAGATATTGTAGACTTTGTATCTGCTGGCGGTTCAATTGTTGATGCCTTTGCAATTATTGCTGGGATTACACTTCCAGCATGGGTTGCACCAGTTTTAGCTGGTTTTGGTGTCGTAAGTGCTTAAATACTGTTGGAGGATTGAGGGAGATAAATTCTTCCTCAATTTTTCAAAATTCAAGTAAGTAATAATTAGATTACTAAGGGAGAAAGGATGAGAGGGAAAAAATATTTAATTTTGACCTATTTATTAACCGCTCTTATAGTATTTTATTTTTCCACTTCTTCTGAAAAGCAAGTAATTTCAAACTATAATGTAGCTTTTGGCTTTGAAGATTTTATCCAAATACTTTTAAAAAATTCAATTGCTAGTATTTGGTTATTATTAGCATATATCTTTGGTGAATCAATTATCTATATTTTCTTTATCATTAATGGAGTAGTCTTGGGACTTTTGTTGTCTTCCTTTTCGTCAATAACATATTTATTGCTAGTTTTACCACATGGAATGATTGAAATAGGCTCTTATGTATATTTATCAGATACTATAATGAATATGAGGAATCAGAACCAAGATAATAAAAAAGTGACTAAACGTTTTATAGTCTCTTTCCTATTGTTAGCTTTAGCGGCAGGGGTTGAAACCTTTATAACCCCTTTCATGATTAATTTCATTAGTTAAGGAGAAATAAAATGGATAAAAAGCATAAATTACCCATTGTATTTACAATTTCATTATTTATCTTTATCCTTAGAAGTATTTTTATTTCTGAAAAAACCTTTCAAATAAAATACAATATACACTTTAACTTATTCAATACACTATTATTTATAGTGATTTCACTAGTAATTACAGCTGGTGTATTAATTTTAAATACCAATATAACCTATTTTATAATTAAGAAGATAATAATAAGATTTTCTGACATAAACATAGATAACTATGATTTTAAAAATACATTGTATTTTATTTATCTATTATCTTATTCAATAACAGGTGCTATCTCTGTGATAACAAGTCTATTTATCACAATAACAAATTTATTTACTTTACTAATGAGTTTAGGTAATTATGTTTTAGTAGCTTTATTATTATTTATTGAATTAAAAAAGGCCAATGTATCTAAAAAAGTTAATACTCTATTGACGTTGGTAATTCTAATTGGAAATAGCTTAACGGTTGTGTATATGCTATTGCAATCTTAGCGAGGTGTAAAAAATGAATACAAAACCAGTATTAGAAGTGCTAAACTTAAGCAAGCGGTATACAGATTTTCAACTACAAATCAATAATTTAAAAATCCAAGAAGGAAGTATTGTTGGATTGATTGGTGAAAATGGTTCAGGAAAATCAACTTTTCTGAATTTGTTGTTAAATCAAATAAAAAGTGACTCATGTAATATGAAAATTTTAGGTTTGGATTCTGATAAAGATGAATATCAAATAAAACTTAACCTAGGAGTGATTTTAGAACAAAATTATTTTCCAAATTCGTTTTCAATTCAACAAATTGAAAAAATGCTAAAAATGATTTATCCAAGTTGGGATAAAGAACTTTATTACAGCTTAATTGATAAATTTGCCTTACCTATTAACAAAGCTATTGGAGATTTTTCAAGGGGAATGGTTGTAAAACTAAACTTTGCTGCCACATTATCCCATCATCCTAAACTTTTGATTGCTGACGAAGCAACAAGCGGGCTTGACCCTATTGTAAGAAAAGAGATTTTAACTATACTAAAAAAATATGTAGATAATAATAGAATGACTGTACTATTGTCTTCGCATATTTTAAGTGATTTGGAACAAGTCGCTGATTATTTTATTTTTATTGAAAATGGGAAAATTCTACTAAAGGGCGAGAGGAGTGAGTTACTTAACCATTACGCTATTAAAACCGAAATAGCACATTTGCCATTGAAAAACATCAAATATAAGTTGTCTCAAGATAACATTATTCAATATTTAGTTGACGTATCACAAAATGAAGTTGATAGTGAAGACTATGCTACATTAGAAGAAATATTATTATTTCTAGCAAAGGGAGTGAGGATAGATGAAGGGACTACTCTATAAAGATTTTCAACTTATTTTGAATAAAGTAAGTGTGACGAATAGATTGTTAATTGTCTGTGCGTTATTGTTAATAACAATTTTTGGTAGAGAGTCTGGAGCAATTTTTTTATCAATAATGGGACCAATTGGCTTGGCATCTATACCAACCAGTCTATTAGTTTCTGACTATGAAAGTGGTTGGAACAGGTTTGTTGGTGTTTTCCCAATTTCCAAAAAAACGATAGTTCTAGCTAGGTACATTTTTTGTATCTCTCTAATAATATTTGTTAGTTTTATAACTCTGATTTTGAGTCTTATAACCGCTCTAATTTTTCAACAATTCAGTATACAAATACATATATTCATATCAATAGCTGGCTTATTGATTGGCATTATGTATGTAGTATTCTTACTTCCGTCGGTTTATGCCTTTGGTACATTTGGAAGCACAGTCGTAAATATACTGGTTTTGGTATTCATTATGGGAGCAGTTTACATTTTGCAGAAAACAGCTTTTGGTCTAGTATTTATTTCTTGGATTAGCAATACTAATGCTATTCTACTAATAATTGCAAGCTGTATCTTAATTATGACAATAACGGTTGTTTCTATGATAATATCAACCAAAATATACTCTAGTACATTTAATAGATAGGAGTTTAATTGTTATGAGTAAAAAAATATATCATCAAGTAGCTGTTGCTTTAGCAATAATTTCAATTATATTGGCAGTTGGATTGCTAATTTGGGGAGAAAGAGGTACAATCTTTTTTGCAATTATCCCTCTTTTAATTGCAGGATTGGTAGAACGAATGGGAAAGCAAGGGGAGGAATAGGAATAGATTTACATCATAGTTAGTTTTTAGAATAATAGAAAAGACGCTTGTTTTATACTCAAGTGTCTTTCTCATTTGTTTTCTATACGAAAAAATAAAGGGAGTATTCTACAAAAAAACATAATAAAAATTAGATTATTCAATGGTGTGAATTTTAGATATTAGTTAGCTCAATTCAATGATTTTTAGGTTAAAATTCACACCATTCAAGTACAATTACTTGAAATTAGATAAAATAATTTATATTGCAAACTCGTGAAAACGCTGATTTTAAAGGCTTTTGAATTTTATCAAAACATATTTTTTTCAAACCAGGTCTTAAGAAAGCACGTAAAGCTAGCCAGTTCTCAAAACGTTTAGAACGGCTTTATATCAATATTTCAAAGCACCCAAGGGTTTGATATGATACCTCTTAAGTAGACAAGGTAAATACCTAAAATCTACTTAAGAGGTATTTTTATGTCTAGAAGAGAAAGATTCACCCCATACGAGAAAGAACAAGCTTGTCTCGATTATATAAATGGTAATCGTTCCAGATCTGAGATATGTAATTGTCTCCATATTTCCACAAGAACGATTCAAGATTGGGCTGCCATCTATAAAAAATATGGGATTTTAGGATTTACAAAGAAAACAAAAAACCGTTCCTATTCAAAAGAATTTAAAATGGAACTTGTAGAAAAATGTATTAGTGGTGAGGCTTCATCTATTGATTTAGGTCATCAGTATGATATTTCTTCAGGACTTTTAAGAAAGTGGATTAGGATGTATAATGCCAATATAGAACTTAAGGATTACAATCCAAAATGGGAGGTCTATATGGCAAAAGCAAGACGTAAAACCACTATTGATGAACGCAAAGAGATTGTCAACTATTGTATTGAACACAATCGCAATTATAAGGAAACGGCGTCACTTTATGATGTTTCTTATAGCCAAGTGTATTCGTGGGTGAAAAAGTATGACAGTGATGGTGAAGAAGGTTTAGTTGACAAAAGGGGTCATCACAAACTAGATGATGAGGTTGATGAATTAGAACGTTTACGAAGAGAAAATGTGCGCTTAAAACGTCAGTTAGAAGAAAAGGATATGGCTGTTGAACTCTTAAAAAAAGTGAAAGAATTCGGAAGGATGTGAGGCTAGGCAAACAGCGCCACGAATCAAAATACTTAGCGATTGAAGACTTCAACACTAATAAAGGTTGGGGCATTAGCTGGATGTGTCATCAGCTCGGCATTACGAGGTCTGCATTTTATAAATGGAAACATAGAATAGTTCCAGAACAAGAACAATTAAACAGCGAAATTGCGGAGTTAATTAAAGAATATGACGAACATTTTTCACATATCTTGGGATACCGAAGAATGACCGATTGGATCAATCATTTCAATCATACGAACTATTCAAAAAAGAGAATTCACCGAATTATGAAAAAGCTCGATATTCACGCCGTTATCCGTAAGAAAAAGAAAAAATACAAGACTGTTAAACCTGAAGAAACTGCAGAAAATAAGTTGGCAAGAAACTTCTATACAACTGCTCCGAACAAAAAATGGGTAACAGATGTTACAGAGTTTAAGATTCCTAACTCCCATAAGAAACTCTATCTTAGTGCCATACTTGATTTATATGACCGCTATCCTATTGCTTTTGTCATAAGTGGTCGAAATGACAATCGGCTAGTCTTCAAAACATTTGACAAAGCCATTGAAAAGAATCCCGCAGCGAAGCCTATATTTCACAGCGATAGAGGGTTTCAATATACCAGGGAACCTCTAAAAACACCAGTAGAGCATCTAGAGCGTCAAGTTTATCTTCAATCTACAGTTTATTTCTTGTAAATTTTTGTTTGTGAGTCTTACTCAAGGCTATTTCCCAAATTTTGGGCGCACTAAGCCCATGATTTCAACCCTAGTCGTTTAATCTGTTCAAATCGAAAGATGTTATAGAGGAGGTT